>JABLXJ010000001.1:300000-435065 GCA_013178125.1 Bacillota bacterium
TGCTAATCCTACACCTGCTCTCGGAGAGATAGAGGGAAGTAATCCATGCGGCGAGGTCCCGCTGCTCCCTTATGAAGCCTGCGTTCTAGGGTCTATCAATCTAAGCCACATGGTGAAACCTGATACGCAAGAAATAGACTATGAACGTCTTGAGAGGGTTGTACGGCTTGCGGTGAGGTTCTTAGATAATACCATAGATGCAAGCCATTACCCTTTGGAGCAAATACTCAAAGCTGTTTGGAGGACCCGCAAGATCGGTCTGGGTGTGATGGGCTTTGCGGATATGCTTATCCAGCTTGGGATTCCTTACAATAGCGACGAGGCCGTATCCAAGGCCCGAGAAGTGATGTCGTTTATCTGGAGGATTGCCCGAAAGGAATCGGCAAGACTGGCAGAGGAAAAAGGTCCTTTCCCGGCGTTCAAGGGTAGTGCCCTTGACAAGTCGGGCACAGGATGGCTTAGGAATGCGACATTGACGACGATAGCGCCTACTGGCACTATTAGCATCATAGCGAACTGCTCGAGCGGGATAGAGCCTTTGTTCGCTGTCTCCTATGTCCGGAACGTCCTGGATAATGATCAATTGGTAGAAGTGCATCCACTCTTTGAAAAGGTAGCCCGGGAACGGGGCTTCTACAGCCCTGAGCTCATGCGTAAGATTTCCGAACGCGGGACAGTGAAGGGTATGGAGGAAGTCCCGGAGGACGTTCAGAGGCTATTCGTAACAGCTCACGACATAGACCCGGAATGGCACGTGAAGATACAGGCTGCATTCCAGGAATTTACTGATAACGCTGTATCTAAGACGGTTAACCTCAGGCATGATGCTACTGTTGATGACGTGCGGAGGGCTATCCTGCTGGCATACGAGCTTGGGTGCAAAGGAATAACGGTCTATAGAGACGGGAGCCGGTCTTCTCAGGTTCTTGTTAAGGGACAAGCCCAGGGTGACATTAAACAAAAGACTCCGGAGGATAAAGGGATAGCTCCTCGGCAGAGGCCGCAGGTCACACATGGTCGCACGGAGAGAATGCAGACAGGGTGTGGGAACGTCTACGTAACCGTGAACGAGGACGAGCATGGCCTTTGCGAGGTATTTACCTCCATAGGGAAGTCCGGAGGCTGCGCTTCGGCACAATCCCAGGCCCTCAGTCGGCTAATCTCGGTGGCATTGAGGGCAGGTATAAAGCCGGAGGCTATTGTGAAGCACCTGCGCGGTATCAGGTGCCCGGCTCCTGCGTGGCAGAAGGGCGGTGCAGTGCTGTCCTGTCCGGACGCTATCGGAATTGTACTGGAGCATTACCTGGAGGAGAAACAAGGCGGTCAGGGAACTAGTGAGGCCGCGGCGAGTGTGGATAACCCTCACAAGGGTAATGGTCTTCCATACATTGAGAATCATATGGGAGCTTGTCCTGAATGTGGAGGGCATATGAGGCATGAGAATGGGTGCGCTACCTGTAGCTCTTGTGGGTATTCGAGGTGTAGTTGATGGGATACTCGTTTATAGTTCCGGGCCGGGCGGTCCCGGCCCAGCGAATGACCAAGAAGAGCAAATGGTCAAAAAGATCGCGTCGAAGTCTTGACTATCAGAAGCGGGTGGCCTGGGCAGCGAAAGCTGCCCAGGTGCCCCGGATGGAAGGCGATGTGCGATTGACTGTACGGTTCTATTTTCAGAATAAGAAGCACGGAGATCTGTCGAACTTGATTAAGGCGATTGAGGACGGTCTACAGTATGCCAGAGTGTTCGATAATGACAAGCAGGTCCGCTGGTATGGTGAGACTACAGGGGTCTACTATGATGGCGAGGAAAGGGCAGAGGTAGAGATCGAGGATGTTTCTTGAAGGGCGGCGGATGGGATGCGAGATCTGAAGAATGATTTAGAGACCATTCGGGCTACAACAAAAGAAAAGTGGTATATGAAGGCGACTGATGATAAGGATTTTATGTGTGCTATATATATAACGACCATCCCGGGTGAATATGAGCATGATCAGCGGCGAGGAATGGCGGCAGGAGAGGACGAGCAGGTAGACCCTGGAAAGGTTATAGCTATTACTTTACTGCAGTCTCCTCCTCTGGCCATATCAGAAGACGATAAATGGGAAGAAAATGCCAGGTTTATTGTCGAGGCTCACAACGGCGGCTGGGAAGAGGCTGTAAATCGGGCGCTTGCGGCTGAGGCGCTGGCGCAAGAGCTGGAGGTGGCTATCCGTAAGCAGTGCGAGGTGTGCATATCTCCAGATCCTCCGGCAGTTATTAGCGTGTGTCCATATAAAACATGTTCCTTGTGGCCTTATCGAAATGGTGGTCAAAAGGTGAAAGATGAGGAGGGTCGATAAATGCAGGTAGAGTTGTTGCAGTGGTCCAGTGAGGAGATTGTCCGGCGGGCTATCGCCCGGTGCCACGGGAAGGAAATAGCTTCGGAGGACATGATCCAGAGGGTGATTCAACTTGGGCATGAATCAGTTCTCGAACACTGGTTCGCCTCGTTTGATATTCGAGGTATCAGCCGGGCGTGTCTAGCCCAGCTAACCCGGCACCGGATAGCCAGCTACAGCGTGAGGAGCCAGCGTTATTGTGATGAGTCTCAGACGGTAGCTATTATCCCTGATATGCCTAAGCACCTTCAGTCAAGGTATGCGGCGGCATACCGGACGGCATTTGGATTCTATAAGGAGCTTGTTGAAGCTGGAGTATCCAGGGAAGATGCCCGTTTTGTATTGCCTGAGGGCACGGTAACAGATTTGATTTTGACCATGAATGCTAGGGAGTTAAGGCACTTCTTCCGACTGCGCTTGGCGCCGGAGGCCCAGTGGGAGATAAAAGAACTGGCGGGAAGAATGCTTGAGTTGGTGCGAGAGAAGGCACCTAACATATTCGGCAACATCAAAGCGGAGGAGGTGTAGTAACCGTGAGGATCGGCATATGTGGAGCGGAGTCGACGGGGAAATCGACGTTGGCCTGGGCTCTATCAACACGGTTGGGTCTTGAGCTGATATCGGAGCAGGCCCGGTATGTGGCGAAGGAGCTGGGGATCGCTGACCTGAATGAGGGATACCCAAGAGAGCTTTTGGAGGAGTTCCAATGGCGATGCCTTGAGGCTCAAATAGGCGCAGAATCCCGGCATGAAGATTTCATCAGCGATAGGACGGTCATAGACAACCTGGCGTACTGGCTTGTGGATCACAGTACGGCAAGATATACGGACACCATAAATTACTGGGAACGGGTGAGGAATTATCTCAGCCGGCGTCCCTATGACTTGATTGTTTATGCTCGTCCGGACGGGGTCCCCTTCGAGGTCGATGGGTTCAGGTATAACGACCCTGGTCACAGGGGAGCCATAGATTGCATGTTACATGCCCTGCTTGCCTGGGCTCAACAGGGCAGCCCTTCGATCTACGTAATGAAGGTGCACGGATGCACGCCTAGACGAATTGAGCAGGTGAGTGAAGTAGTGGAATATCTGATGGATAGCAGCAAGTTCACGGCTACGGTATAATCTGGATTGGAGGTGCCCGGATGGACAAGAAGGAGCAGAAGATACAGAGGATAGAGTTGTCGAAACAGGAGACTATTAGGAGGATTTTGAAAGCTCTTGACGAAATTACCAATGGAGAAATTACCATTAAGGTCCAAGGTGGGAAGCCCATTTGGGTGGACAAGTTCGAACGGGAGCGGGTGGGGTAGATGCCGGGTGAGGCAATACGTCGAATGAACTTGTTAGTTGCTAAGCTCAACTGTGATATGAACTTATTTGTCAGTGATGTAAAGAAGGCTATTGCTAACATACGAGATGCACTAATTGATCTTAATGGCGTTATGGTTGGAATAAAAGGCAGAGATTGGGTTTTTGCGGAGAACCAACTCATTATCTCAGATGTTGGAGTTGAAGTTGTCGTTGGCAGACTCGGAAGACGTCGTCGCCAGAGTATGGTGGATCTGCAAGGTGATAAGTTTGTGACAGAAAAGGCTTCGGCCTGGGTATATGCCAATTATCTACTGGATTTGGAGACTGAAAGAATGCTCATAGAAGAAAGGAGTGGGTATATATCGTTCAGGGCCTTTGCTCGAGCTTGGGCTGAAATACTTATGAGAAACCGCCCCGAGGTTGGGCATATTTACATTGGCCCTATTGCGAACCTTGATAACGTGTGGAAACAGATCAAAGCGCTTAAGAAAGTCACTCAGGCTCGGTTTATTGTTAGACCACCAAATTTCAACCAGGAACCAGAGTGGATGGCGCTTGCAGAAGAAATCAAAGAAATAAACGCTAAAGAGGGCCGCCATGAGTATACCAACTCTGAAGGACTCAATGTTGAGTCTAGTGTGTTTAAACGCGGAATTGCTATAGCCTCAGCCTCCTACGGAGACTTCAGTATCACAGGTTCTGATGCCCAAGGGGTAAAACACAAGATTACATCTACATCTCCTGAGAACATTCAACGCATAGCATTAGAGAATATCGGAGATGACCCGGCTGTGTTTGCTGCGGATTTTTATAAGGCGCTCAGGAGGATGAGTTATCATGAACCGGGAACCAGATGACAGTATCGCTGATGGCTTTTGGAAGCTGGCGCATAAATATGGCTTGGGGCGGCTACTGTGGTGCTCAGAATCCTGGCTTGCTATTTTGGCCGCGCTTATGGTATACATTTTTGCCTTACAGGATGTCATTGCAGTTAATGCCATACGAATGCGTGAGTTTTCTGGGCAGATGTTGACTGCATCCGCGACGCTTTTTGGTGTGCTGATTGCAGGCTTTTCTATCACAGTGAGCATGCTGGATTCAAAGTTATTAGCTGTTATGTGGCGATCTGGTGTAATGCAAAAGCTTGTGTTCCCTTTTTGGTGGGTCTCTGCATTTTGGATAGTAAGCCTAATAATACAAGGGATAACATGGTTGGTATCTTCTAACGGAACCTCAAGTTCAGTCTTATTGGTTATGTTTGTTCTAGAAATTGGAATTACGTCATACGCTCTATTTGGTACACTTTGGGCCATTGGTGCCATCTTAAGATTTACATTTGCTAAGGCTGCCTTATCCTTGCGTCTTGATCAGGATCAAGGTGATCCATCAGAGCATGACAGATAGTCCTGTCCGTTATGTAAGAGGGGTTACGAGTATTAGGTATCCGAATGGAGGCATTGAAAGGGATAATGAAGAATGGTGAAACCAGCGATGGACTTCTGTGGAGAGAGGCTCAGCATCAAGTAACTCTAAGTGAAGCACTCGATTTTCTTTTCGGAAGCACACAATATCGTCAGCTGGCCGTGGAAGCGTTTCTCTGGCTTCAAAAGCTTATCCCCTACAGATGTGGAGTGCGATGGGGCAAGGATCGCATCACCTTTCTAGTTGGCAATTACCGGCCAGCTGCTATTAAGCGAGATGCCGGGAAGCTAAGAATAGACATGGGATTTGCCGGAGAGATTCCGGATGCGTTTAAGGTGGCCAGCGATGTTTGGAAGACTATTGATGCTAGGGAAGGGTACGTGATCGTAGAGAGAATGCCTTTGCCTCTGTCAAATGTCGATGAGCATAGTTTTGTTGTGGCATGCGAGCGGATGAGAGAAGTAGCTCCAAAAACCAGGTTGTGGGAGTGTAATGTTGCTGTAGAGTGGCCCAAGGACAAGCCGCTACCCTGACTCTGTGTAACGCGATAATAGTGATGAGATGGTATCTCGGACTAACAAAATGGTGAGTTTGCGATGAAAGCTGAGAATGGGAAGCCTATCTAGATGAACAGGTCTGAGAGGGAGAGGTGAGCGAGTTGGGAGTTTCATCTTGGATTCAGGCAATTGCCAGTGTAGTCTTAGTCTGCGTGACTATTAAGTACGTTATCGATACCAATAAGTTGGTTAGAAGCAGTGTTCAACCTATTATTACCATTGAAGATATCAAAATGGATCTGCCTCCTAAACTTCCGGATATTACGATTCGTAATTCCGGGCATGGACCTGCCCTAAATATATATATAGAGTTTACAGTATTTGAGTTTGATATTAATAGGCCGAATCCCTTGGAAAACATAGTATTAATTGGAGGGTTTTTAGGGTGTGCTTTGCATGCTGGGCAAGACAAGACCTGCCGACCCACGCCAGCGGGTGAGATTAATCCATTTAGGCCTCTATCGGATGGCGCATGGCCGATTGTGGTCGCTTCTATGCCTGAAGCTCCTATGCCATCAATAAAGGATATTAAGGTTATCGTTAAGTATGAAGATGCAATAGGCACCCAGTATTTTACTAGTTATGCACTTAAGAATGGGATAGTGACACATAGTAGGAGGAGTATAGGTCAGAAAAGACTGCAAGGAACCTTTGGAGCGTAATCTGGAAAGTGCTAAGAGCTAAACTAAAGGTAGTAAGAGAATAACTCTCATTAACCGATAGCTGGCTTAGCAAAGAGGCGATGCCGGCAGTTCCGGAGATTTAGTCTCCGGGCTGCCGGCTTTTCTTTTTGGGAGGTGGGCAGGTGGTCACGATACTTGAATATATCTGGGCGCATGATGAGATGACGATACTCAGGCTGGTTGCCCTGGGCCTGCTTGGTGGGCAGGTTGTTGAGATTGTCTTGGGAGTGCGATTGCAGCGCACGGACGCTGAGACAATTCACAAACACTACAAGCAAATGATGAGACACGATGCATATAGGCGCGGCAAAGGTGGGGCGATAAGGCAGGTGAGGTGGGCATGATGGTCAATGATTCTTGGTATCCGGAGACTGAAAGACTAATTGCCCGGTATTGGCATACGAAGGGCCGGATAGAGAGATTAAGGGCAAAGGAGGAAGCCCTGCTTGCCGACCTGAAGAGGTTAGACCTTGAGCTGCAGGAGATAAGGCGTATTCCCGGGCTGACGGCGAAATATGGTGTTGTCCCAGGCCACCTGCGGAGTGGTGACTCTGATTACTCTGCACTGATGGAGGAGTACGAACAGCAGGTAGATAAAATAGCGAAGAAGATGCTAGAGATGCACCGGAGGCTTGCGAGTATCCAGCACAGGATACATGAACTCCAGGAGTGGATAGCACCGATTGAAGAGGTCATGAACAGGCTTACTCCGGAGGAGCGAACCCTCACCGAACAGCGGTATGTATATTACCGGAGCAATTATCAGGTTGCGGATATATTACATTGCAGTGAGTGGCGGGTTAGAAATATGCGGCATAGGATAGTGAGACGGATCGCTGAATGGCTTGGAAAGAAATCTCCACGTAATTTCAACGCGCTAGAAGCCCAAAATAGTGATATTATGGTATCGTGAGAAGCGAGCGGCGAAGAGCCGCTTTTTGTTTTATCTTTGGGCTCAACAGGAGGCATTTGACATGGCGCTTCCCAGTAAAGTCAAGATTGGGCCTCTGGTTTATGAGGTTCAGGAAGCAATCCCTACGTTGGGGGATGCCACTCTCATTGGTGAAGCCCTACATAGAGACGGCATAATTCGGTTACGAACAGATCTGCCGTTTCAGCAAAAGGAGCTTACGTTTATACATGAGGTGCTTCATGGAATAATGTATGTCGCCGGATTTCCCGGAGGCGGAGATGATGAGATTACTGTGAGTTCTGAGGAATTAACGTCTCGACTTGCTATCGTGTTGTATGGCTTCCTCAAAGATAATGGTTTTTGGCCAGATGGAAAGTGAAGATGCCCCGGTTTAACCGGGGCATTCCGTCACCCTATTTCGTCTTTGTTTTGTCTTTGAGGACGTACTTTTGTCCTGCTTTGGGCGGTGGTGGCAAAGGTTCGTCCTTAACGACGGTTCTTTCTACACCCGTGTTTCCTCCCTTTGGGCCTACTATGCCATATTGTCCTGAGGCGGGAGCACGGGTGCCGGGTGACAGAGGTTTGGTCTTTGGTGCCATAAGATTCACCTCCAAGAAAATTATACCACATTCTGCGGCAACAGGGCGCTATGGATGCCGCCGGGAGGCTTTTGCCTCCCGTCCCGCCCTGTGGTGAGGATGAAGATAATTGACAGGCGGGCAATAGAGGCCGCTCGTAAGCCGTATTGCGAATTGTGCGGGCGGCGAGGGCCGGTAGAAGTCCATCACGTATTTTCGCGAGGAATGGGCGGCGGCGGTAGGCTGGACGTCCATTTTAATTTGATCTCGTTATGTTGGCAGTGTCACCGGGCATATCATGATGGGCGTATATCGAGGGAGCGCATTCTCCAGGCGGTGGCTCGGAGGTATGGAGTGAGGGTGGAGGAGATAGAAAACCAGATAAGGGGACTGGGGCAAGGGTGAGAGCATGAGTACGGATCAAGTTGAACCGAGGGCAGTAGCAAGTGGGATACCGGTCTATTGTGCGTTTGATGAACTTGCAGATATAACTTCGTTGGTGCCTAATCCGGGCAATCCTAATAGGCATCCCGAAAGGCAGATTGAGCTTCTGGCAAAGATCATCAAAGCCCAAGGGTGGCGGGTGCCTATTACTGTATCGGATCGCAGCGGCTTTGTGGTTAGAGGGCATGGGAGACTGTTGGCCGCCCAGAAATTAGGTGTAAAGGAAGTCCCGGTAGATCGTCAGGATTATGCCAGTGATGCTGACGAGTGGGCGGACCTTGTTGCCGATAATAGGCTCTCTGAGTTAGCAGAAATGGATAAAGGTGCCCTTGTAGACTTGCTCCAAGAGATTGACGCGGCACCGTTGGATTTGGAGCTTGCTGGTGTCACGGAAGAGGACTACGAGACCTTGGCGGCACAGGCCAGCCAGGCAGACACCGCTGAGTCGGAAGATGAAGGGCTTCCTTTTTCAAGTGAGGGGGATACCAAGGAGGATGCTGCAGAAGATGAATTGGTCCAATGCCCTTGGTGTGGATATGAATTCGAACCTGGGCAAGTGTAGGGTTATTGATTAGGGGGAGGGCATATGGGACAGCAAGGCTCTAAACCAAAGGTTGTCGCTGATGGCATACCTGTATATTGTGCTTTTGATGAGCTTGTGGACCCTGTGGTGTTGGTCCCGAATCCGCGGAATCCTAATAAACATCCAGATACGCAGATTCGTTTATTATCTAAGATTATCAAGGTACAAGGTTGGAGGGCACCTATTACGGTTAGCAAACGCAGTGGGTTCGTGGTCAGAGGCCACGGGAGGCTATCGGCGGCGTTAATACTTGGCGTTCAGCAGGTGCCTGTTGATATGCAGTTCTATGCGACTGAGGCCGAGGAATGGGCTGATCTCATAGCTGATAATAGGATTGCTGAATTGGCGGAAATGGATAGAGGCGTCTTGAAAGACATATTGCAGGAACTTGATGACGGTGCTTTTGATATGGAGCTTACTGGATTTACTGAGCCAGAGATAGAACGTTTGATGACCCAGTTTCATGTGCCGGATGAGGAACCCGAATATGATGAGACCGTCGCAGATGAGGTGAAAACCGTTGTCTGTCCAAAGTGCAGGCGCGAATTCCCGATTTAGTGTGATTTCTTTGTTTTCTGGGTGTGGAGGTTCATCGTTGGGTTATAAAATGGCAGGCGGGAAGGTCTTGCTGGCTGTGGAATGGGACGATAATGCTGTTGAAACATATCATCTTAATTTCCCGGATACACCCATATATCATGGAGATATTGCCAAGTTGAGTGTTGAGGAGTGCCTGAGGCGAAGTGGGTTAAAGCCGGGAGAATTGGATGTTTTAGATGGGTCCCCACCTTGTCAGGGATTCAGCATGTCCGGCAAGAGGAAGCTGGGTGACCCTCGCAATCAGCTTTTCCGTGAATATGTTAGGATTCTCCGAGGCCTGAAACCCAAGGTTTTCGTTATGGAGAATGTCTCTGGCATGGTTAAAGGAAAGATGAAATGGGTTTTCGCGGAGATCATGCGGGAGTTGAAGGCAAGTGGCTACAAAGTTGGGGCCCGGTTGATGAATGCCAAGTATTATGGAGTACCTCAGAGTAGGGAACGTATGATTTTTATTGGAGTCCGTGAAGACCTAGGGATTGAACCAAGTCATCCGAAACCTCAGATGAGGCCGGTTACTGTCCGAGAGGCTTTAGAAGGTGTGGACATGGGATATTTGCCGCCCAAGGCTGTTTCTCCCAAGAAAATGTCGCTTGTTCGGATGATACCGCCGGGCCGTACTGGTGCCGATGTGACGGGAGGCAGTTATTTCAATGTGGCCCGTCTTGCCTGGGACCGGCCTTCCCCCACTATATTGAAGACTGGATATATGATGGGTGTACCTGTGAGGCTTCATCCTGACGAGGACCGGGGGTTCTCGATAGGGGAACTTAGGCGATTGGCTTCGTTTCCTGATGACTTTCAGTTTGTTGGTACATGGGAGGACGCTTGGGCGCGAATAGGAAACGCGGTGCCTCCTTTGCTTATGAAGGCTGTTGCAGAGCATATAAGGGACAACATTCTTATACACTGCGCTGGATGTGAAGTCAGGGCTGCAAGCGCCGTGTAAGGCAGATGGTGGTAGTCATGGGAAGATCGACAAGGTTAACGCCTGAGTTAGCCGATAGAATAGCTAACTTGGTGTCTACTGGTAATTATGATGTTGTTGTCTGTGGCCTGGTGGGTATTGGGACATCCACTTATTATCGTTGGCTGGCAATGGGTGAGAAGGCGAAGAGTGGAATTTACCGGGAGTTCTGGGAGAAAGTAAAAAAGGCTGAGGCGGCAAGGGAAGCTAAGTGGGTGAAGGATATAGATGCCGATCCTTCATGGCAGTCGAAGGCATGGCTCCTGGAGCGCCGTTACCCTGATCGTTGGGGCCGCCGCACGGTGGATGTCAACATGCAGCAGGAGGTGAACGGGCAGGTGAGTGTTAAGCATGACGGCAGCATTACCCTTGAGCTTGCAAAAGATGAAGAATTCCTACGAGCAATTCAAGAGGCTGCCAATAGAAGAACGGCAGAGAGCGATATGGGCGGCCTCTCCGAACCTCTGGGTCAGGGAGAAGACGGGGGAAAGGCCGTGGAGTAAACAGGAGGAAATTCTTCGAGCCCTGGCGGTAAATCGTAGGGTGGCTGTGGCTAGCGCGAACGCGTGCGGGAAGAGCTGGTTAGCTGCAAGGGCAGCTACTTGGTTTTTGGATGTCTTTCGTCCTTCGGTAGTGGTTACTACGGCACCGACAGACCGACAGGTTAGGCACATCATCTGGAAGGAGATTCACGCGGCTGCTGCGGCGGCGGAGAGAAACGGGCACCCTCTCGGAGGAGAACTCCTCACAAAGACATGGAAATTCAGTGAGGAACATTTCGCTATAGGGTTCGCCACTCGAGACTATGACCCGGATGCATTTCAAGGGATACATGCTCCGCACTTACTTGTTATCGCAGATGAGGCCGCCGGCATAAGTGAGCCGGTCTGGGAAGGGATAATGGCTATCCTGAGAGGTCAGTTTACGAGGCTTCTTGCGATAGGCAACCCTACGAGCCTGGAAGGGACATTTTTCCGGGCTTTTTCGTCTCCTGGGTGGTGGACAACCCACATAAGCGCTTTTGATACGCCAAACCTCCAAGGGCGCGGGATAGTGGTCCCTGGCCTTGTGACGGAGCAGGATATTGAGGATTCCAGGCGGGACTGGGGCGAGGATTCCTTCCTCTGGCAGTCCCGTATCTTGGGCCAATTCCCGACACAATTGACGGATACCTTAATCGCTATTACGTGGGTCGAGACGGCGGCTAATCAGGAGTTTGAACCGGAGGGTGACGTTGAAGTCGGAGTTGATATAGCCCGGTATGGAGGAGACGAGACGGTATTTGTAGCCAGGGCTGGCTCTTGCGCATTCGCCGCAGAGTCTTACCAGAAACAAGATACGATGGAGACCGTGGGCAGGTTAGCGGCCTTCGTGGAAAAGGTCCAGGCCAAAGTGGTTAAGGTCGATGTTGTGGGTATCGGTTCCGGTGTGGTGGACCGGCTGAAGGAGCTGGAGCGGGAAGGCCGGTTAAGGCGGGGGGTCAATATAGTTGAAATGAATGGTGGCAGTAAGTCCTTTGATAACCGCAAATATGCGGATGCTGGCACTGAGTGGTGGGGCTTACTTGCAGATAGGTTGAGAAATCAGGAAATCGGCGGGCCGGTGTTTGGGAACAAGAAAGTTATTGCCCAGCTAACGGCCCGTAAGTTTTCGTATAACTCAGCTGGTCAGATGAGGCTCCAGTCGAAAGAGGAGATGCGGAGGAAGGGTTATCACTCTCCTGACTGGGGAGACGCGATAGCGATGGCGTTCGCTCCGGTCAAGGGAGGGATAGATAACCTGGTGGCATATGAGGTCTTGCGTAGGATGAGGGTCTACTCATAAGAGGTGGCAGGTATGAAGGCAAAGCAGAAGAGGGCAGGATGGCTCGGACGGGCTGTGGGTGAAATATCGAAGCTGAGGGACCTCTGGACTGTTTCTAGCTGGCGCATTGTTGGAGGAGCCTATTCCAGGCCATACCGCCTGGATTCCAGCAGGGTGGATTACAGGAGAGCAAAAGCCCTCTATAACAATACGGATGACAACTATAAACTGGGTGCCGGATTCGCGAAACCTGTGATCAATACCGCAGTGGGCTTTATGGGCGTCCCGCGGTTTAGGTCTGAGGATGAGGAGGCCCAGGCCGTCCTGGATGACTTTTTCGGCGCGAATGTCAGTCGTATGCAGCAGACTCATAGGGATGCCCTGCGCGATGGAGACTGCTTTGTCTGGGTCACGAGGGAAGAAGCCGATAATGCTATTCTTTATCCTGAGGTGAAGACACGCCTTGTATACAACATCATCCCTCCTGAGCAGGTGTCGCAGGTTATCCGGGACCCTATCACCCGGCAGGTAAAGGAGTATGTGCTGTATTCTGAGCATGTCTGGCTGGATGATTCGGGAATTCAGAGACGTGCCAGGGTGACACAGAGGATCAGCAAGGAGCGGAGGGTGATCCGGGTAGAGGGCGATATGCCGCCGGATATTACTCCGGGTGAAGAGGATAACCCTTGGGGGTTCATCCCTATAGTTCATTTTAAGAACGAGGGCGACGAGACGGAGGAATTCGGGCGGAGCGACCTGGAGCCGATTGAGCCGTTTATGAAGGCGTATCATGATGTTATGCTCCATGCTATCCAGGGCAGCAAGCTGCACAGCACACCCAGATTGAAACTGAGGTTGAAGGATATATCAGCATTCCTTGCCCGGAATTTTGGTGTTCTAAACCCTGAGGAATTCACCAGGAAGGGCGGTTCCATTAATCTGGATGGGCACGAGTTGCTATTCTTCGCGGATGATGAGGACGCCGATTTTGTCGAGGTTAAATCCGCTATCGGTGATGCAGAACCGTTATTGAAACTGCTGTATTACTGTATCGTGGATACTAGCGAGACTCCGGAGTTCGCGTTCGGAGTGCATACGCCTAGTTCCCTTAGCTCCGTGAAGGAGCAGATGCCTATTCTGATTCGCAGGGTTGCGCGAAAACGCGAACACTTCACCGAGTCCTGGCAGCTTCTTGCCCGTGTCGTCCTAGCTATGACTGCGCAGGCGGAGGGCAAGAGGTTTAGCACATACGCTACTACCCTTGAATGGGACGTTATTGACCCGAGGGATGGGAAAGAGGTAGCGGAGGAGCTTAACCTTATAACCCAGTCGCTTAACACTGCCCTTCAGGGTGGATTCATTAGCCTGGATGCGGCAGCTCAATTCCTGGCGCAGTATATCGGGACGATGAATGACTATATCAGCGATGACCCGGAAGTCCCCGGGGAGAGGGAACGGATACTGAAGACCAGGCTTTTGATGTCCCGCTTAGAGGAGGGCCAATTATTGGAGAGTGAAAAGAAGGTGTTGACGGCATAAAATAATCAGAACATCTGTTCTGGTATTCCCGCTTGACCTAGCCGGACGCGGCGAAAAGGGTTACTCCCGCCTCTGGTCAAGCGGGTTTTTGTGTTTCTGGGAGAGATTTGCCGCGAGGGAGGGCGAGATAATGCAGAAGGAATTCAGGATTGACAAGGAATTCAAGGAGCTATTGATTCCGCTTACTGAGCAGGAAAGGCGGCTATTGGAGGAGAGTCTGCTTGCCGAAGGGTGCCGTGACCCTCTGGTGGTGTGGGCTGGGGAGAATATCCTGCTTGACGGACATAATCGCTACGAGATTTGCAGCAAGCACGGTATTGAATATGACGTGGTCTACAGGGAGTTTAAGGACCGAACGGAGGCTGAGTCGTGGGCTATTTCTAACCAGCTTGCCCGGCGGAACCTGACTCCTGAGAAATTCGCGTATATGCTGGGGAAGCTGTATGAGAAACGGAAACAGGGTCACGGTGGAGACAGGAAAAGCGAAGGATCAAGTCCTCAAAGTGAGGACTTGAAAAAGACAGCAGAAGCCATTGCTGATGAATTCAAGGTGGGCCGTGCCACTGTCGAGCGTGCTGCCCAGTTCGCGCAGGCTGTAGACGAGATAGCGAAGGTGGCGGGCGAACAGGTCAAACACAAGATTCTTAATAGGGAAATCCAGGGCAACAGACTGGATGTAGTTGAGGTTGCGAGGTTGCCGGAGGAAAAGCGGAAAGAGGTGGTCAAGAAGGTTGAATCGGGCGAGGTTAAGAACCTCAAGGAAGCAATCAAGGTCGTAAGGAGGGAGGAGAAGCAGAAAGTTGAGGGTCCCATGCAGGCAGAGGGCTACAGGTTAATCTGTAAGGACATAAGAGACTTGGATGATGGGATAGAGCCTGACAGCGTTGACGTGATTATAACTGACCCCCCTTATCCAGAAGAATACCTGCCGCTATATGAGACGCTGGCAAAGCTGGCCGCCCGTGTGTTGAAACCGGGCGGTTCTTTGTTAGTGATGACAGGGCTGACTCATTTGCCGGGGGTTATCCAGTTAATGGCGCCGCATATCCGGTATCACTGGGCGCTGGCCTATTTGATGCCCGGAGGTCAGTCTTCGCAGGTATGGGCGCGGAAGGTGAATACCTTCTGGAAGCCGGTGTTGTGGTTCGTGAAGGGCGAATACCAGGGCGACTGGGTGGGCGATGTCGCTAAAAGCAGCATGAATGATAAACGCTACCATGACTGGGGACAGAGTGAGAGCGGCATGGCCGAGTTGGTCATGAGACTTACCCGGCCCGGGGACCTCATCCTTGACCCATTCATGGGCGGCGGCACTACCGGCGTTGCGGCAGTCAGGTTGGGCAGGCGGTTTATAGGCGCGGATGTAGATATGGATGCAGTCAGGCTATCGGCAGCAAGAATCGCGGAGGCGGTTAGCGGTGAAGAAGGTCAGACAGGAACGGTCGGGCTGGCGGGATAAGGCCCTGAGTGAGAGGCATAAGCTTTGGGGTTATGACTGCCCTGCTATAGACATTGATTTCCTGCTAATTGAGTATGACCATGGGCGGGCTTCCGCCATTGTAGAATACAAACATGAAAAGGCGAGATTAAGGAACTGGTCTCTGGCGAGTTATCTAGCCATGATAGACCTTGGCGACCGGGCAGGAGTCCCGGTGTTCGTTTGCCGTTACGCTGGTGATTTTTCCTGGTGGCAGGTGATACCGCTAAACGGGAAGGCGAGGGAATATCTGCGGAAGGAGACTATGATGACTGAGGGCGAATGGGTCTCGTTTTTGTATGAGCTGCGGGGAAGCGCGGTGCCTGAGGGAGTGCTGGAGAATATCGAGCTTGTCATTCGGCGAGGTGCGTAAATGTGCCATATTCTTTTTCTGAGGACTTTGCCCGTAACCTCGCAGAGTCAATCCGCAGGACGGCTAGGGATAAGGAATATATCAGGTGGGCGTTAGATGCAAGGAAGCAGTATGTAGACCTCCGGTTGAATCAAGACCCCGAAATCCGGAGGCTTTATATTTCAGCGGCAAGGCGGGCGGGTCAGCTTGTGCGGTCTCGGTTCCGCTGGCCGTCGGATATTCTCCTGAGACGGAGGTTGAGACAGCTTAGGACAGGGTTGGAGGAGATAGCCCAGCAGTTCAACGAGGACTTTACTGGCGCGTTGAAAACCCATATCGTGAAGGCAGTAACCGCCGGGACAGGGTATTCCAAGGCAGTCACCTTGTCCTTGGTAAAAACGGCAGGCTGGAATACCGCGCCTATACATGAGGTTTTTGCCCAGGTGAACAGGCAGGCGGTGGAGGCGTGCTGGACCAGGACGAGGAAGGGCCTTTTCCTTTCTGACCGCATATGGCAGCAGGCAGAGAGAGTCCGAGATTCCATGCGGGATATTATCCAGGAAGCCGTGGTCCTGGGGATTGATGCAAAGGATGTTGCCAGAATGCTGGAACGGTATGTCGAGCGAGGCGCGAAGACTTTCGCCTGGCAGTATCCAGACATGATCGCCCGGATGGAGGGCCGGATACCGAAGGACCTGACCTACGAGGGCTTACGGCTTGCAAGGACAGAGATGACGGCTGCGTTCGGCGAGGGGACTATCTCTGCCGCAAGGGTAAGCCCGAGCTATCAGGGTATGCAGTGGATTCTGAGCAAGGCTCACCCGATAGAGGATATTTGTGATACCCTGGCTGAGGCCGATTACTTCGGCCTGGGTGCTGGAGTGTATTCCCCGGGGAACGAGCCAATGTACCCTGCTCACCCGAACTGCCTTTGTGTGCTGGTGCCTAAACATGAGACACCGGAAGAGTTTGTCGAAAGGCTGAGGCGGTGGAGGGAGAACCCTGCCAGTGAGCCGGGGCTGGAAGAATGGTATAATAATATCTACAGGTCAGGAATACGCGTAAGGGAGAGCGGTGACCACGGCAAAGGTCCTGCAGGGCGTCCCAACCTTTACGTAGATGTTCCCGATTTACCAGAGCCTGCTAAAATCGGGCTAGTAGGTGCTTGGGATGATGCCCAAAAGTATGGGCTAGCCAATGGGAAAGAAGTGTTATTACATGTTGATGCCTCTACCGGGAAGCAGATGATCTCCCGGGTAGAGGGCGAAAAATCTTCTGTGGCTTTTAGACCCGATATACATGATTTCCTGCTGAATGCGGCTGCTGAGAGTGTTTTATCTGTCCACAATCATCCCAGCAGTTCGAGTTTCTCGGCAGAGGATTTAAATACATTATGTATGTATCCGTCTATAAAATACATGACAGTGGTGGGTCATGATGGAACTAGATATTTAGTGAAGGTGGGAAAAGGGAAAAGGCCCGGATGGCGTGAGATCGTTTATAAATGGACGCAGGCGAGGGACAAGGACTATGATTACTTCTGGAATAAGGTTCATAGTGGAGAGATGACTCCAGAACAAGCGTGGTATCAACATAGTCATCTTACAATGGAGGAGGTCGCCAAGGAATTTGGTTGGGAGTATAGGAGGGTAGGCCCGAATGAAAGCTGAGAAGATTCCTGTTGGGCTGGATATGGTAGATGGCATGCCGGACTATACCAAATCCCTTGAGGAGAACAAAGCTATTTACCGGCAGAGGTTTTTTGAGGTATATGGTGTCTATCCTGAGGATTTGGAGGATGGACAGCTGTCGGAAGACAAGAAGAAGGCGCAAGAATGACTATTTGTGAGTCCTTGAGACTGACCGCCAAGGTGTAAGCCGAGGCGGTGTTTTCATGTCCGCAGGAGGTGAGATGCCTTGGGACAGGGCGTTGTGAAAATCGCCACTGCACCGCCTGGGCCCGTGCAGGTAGTACAGAAACAGGTAGAGGTGAGCGCGAGGACGGGTAAAGTAAGGGTCAGGGACATGCAGACAGGGAAATTCACCACGAAGAATTGACTGCCAAAGCAGAAAGCTGAGGTGGTTTTCTTATGTACGGAAGGGAGGTGACATAATGGGTAAGCGATTCGAGATAGGTAAAGCGGTGTCGAATGCCGCGTGGGGAGACGTAGACAAAAGCCGTATATGGCGGTTGTTGAAGCAGGGTTTGGAGGAAGGAGCTACCGGCGTAGCTGAGGCTATTCGCGAGGTCTACGCGGTAGTTAAGGCCGAGGTTAATAAAGACCTGACGGAGGCTGACTGCTGGGGCCCTCACCACGAGGTAAGGGATGATGGGACGGTAGTCCTGAACCGTGCTGGCCTTGTGGCTGCTGTGGGTGCCTTGGCGGGTGCCAGGAGCAATCCTGACCTAACAGCGGAGCAGAGGAGGGAGGCGGTACAACATCTTACCGGGCATTATCGAGAGTTGGATATGCCTTTACCTGCTGTCTTGGGTGGCACGGGTGAAATGGCCTCCCTGATGGCTACTGTGACGGGCGAAATGAGGGTCGAGGACATACCGCTTGCGCCCTGGGCTGATATAGCGGCGCTAAAGGTGGGCGATACGGACCCTCTAGAGGTTGTGGTCAAGGTCCCTGCCGGAAAGAGCAGGCGGGGCTGGGACTACAGGCCGGAAGCGTTACAGCGGATCGTGGGAGAGGTCATGACGCAGGGCCTTCCTGGGTTCCTGGGCCACCAGAAGCCGGAGGACGTGGACCACGAATTTCCCACGCCTGTGACGCATTGGGTAGGTGCCCTTTGGAAGGATGGCGCGGCGTATTTCCGGGGTGTCGTGGACAAGGCGGCGGCGGACTTGAAACGCTGGATCAAGGCTAAGGCGGTTAGGACAGTAAGCATATTCGGCATTCCGAAGCTGGATCAGGCCGGTGGAGAGACCAGGGTAGTCGATTATCAGCCGCTATCCATTGACTGGACTCCTCTGGGCCGGGCTGGGATGCCGACAGAGATAGTCGCCATTGGAGAGATGGATGAAATCATCGGAGGTGAACAAAAGAAAATGACATGGAAGGAGCTTGTGGCTCAGTTAAAGACGATGCTTGCGACTGGGGAGGTCACCAGGGCGCAGGTGGTAGGAGAGATGGGCTGGAAAGGCCGGGAGATCATCGGCGAGATTGACGCTGACTTGCTGAAAGAGGTTAGCGGCACGAAAGATACTCTTGGGAAAGTCAAGGAAGCCCTCAAGGTTTCCGGCGAGATGGACGTTGTCAAGGCTGCTGGCGAGGCTGTCAAGGATGCCGAGACCCTGAAGAAAGTCAGGGAGGCCCTTGGAGTCTCGGGAGAAATGGACGTAGTCAAGGTGGCTGAGGAGGCGGCGAAAGCGGTCGCTGAAGGCCGTAAGGCGAAGCATGAAGCCCTGGTCAATGAGGTCTTGAAAGAGAAGGTCTCTGGAGAGATGGCGCAGGGGTTAGTCAAGAAGCTGCTTCAGGTGCCGGAGGGTGCTACTAAGGAGCAGATAGCGGGGGAGATTGATAAACTCCTTGCGGATGAAGTGGTCAAGGCTGCTATTAGTAAATCCTATGTGGACAAGCCGCCTGCGGTAGGTGGAAATAACAACAACCAGTCCTCTAGCCTGCGCGTAAAGCGACAGGCTTTTTAGTTTTAGGAGGTGGAGCTAGTGGGACGCAAGGTAAGTGATGGGAAGTCTGTTAGGGTTACCGTGCCGGAGAACACGGTGATTGAGCAGGGCAAGTTTTACCTGCTGGATGGCTTTTTCGGGATGGCGATTCAGAGTGTAACGACAGGTGCCGGGCAAACGGCTGAGGTGGTGCTGGATATTGAGCAGGCGGAGTATGAGACAAGTCAGATCAATACCGCTGACGCATTCAATAAGGGCGATAAGGTGTTCTATGACACTTCTGCCAAGGTCTTGACCACGAATGCGAATGCAGATGCCAGCGGTAACCCTCAGAACCGGCCTGTAGGGCGCGTGACCCTCGCCAAGGATGCCAATGACGTTATCTGGTTCGAGCTGGGTCCGCAGGTTCTGGCTCATTAATGGAGGTGATATGAGTGTTTAAGGTTTATGCAATTGAAGACCTTAAGGCTGCGCGGAAGCAGCAGGGCACCATTGAGGAGAGGGTGCCCTTTAGATTAAATGGGAGGCTTTACGAGGTCACCAAGCGGATCGTCAATGGCGAGATGGAGACTTTCGATTTTACTAAGCCTCTCGGTGAGATGCTGGTGACTCCGGCTGGGCTTTATGATGTGGTACAGAAGAGTGTGATTGACCTCGAACTCGGGCGCGAAGCCGTTCCTCTGCTTTATACTCCGGTCTATCGCCGGGTAGAAGACGCTAACTTCACCGAGTTTGTCGATATTACGCCTTTTGTCAATGCCCAGGTGGTTTTCATGGAGCATATGGAGCTCGAGGAGGTCAGGTTCGGCGCCCGCAGGATCGGGCCGAAGGATACCGTGCCGATCGTAACTTACGCTGCCGGATTCGAGATTACCGAAGACATGAGGGTCTATGACAAGACCTGGCAGGTTGCTGAGATGAACCGGGCGCTTGGTGAGGCGTATAACGCACTTCTGAACCACATTCACCTTAACCCGATTATTAGTTATGCCTATCCTGCGAAGAACAAGACGGCGGCCAATACCACTGCTGGGACTTATCGTGAGAAACTCCGCGAGACCATTAAAGCCGGGCTTGTCCACGCAAGCCAGGATAAGAACACTGATACCGGCGCACCGAGGCGGCCCAATATTCTGCTGGCGCACTCTAGCAAGCGGTGGGATATTGAGGAAGTCCTCCAGCGCATGGTGGTAAGTGGGACTGAGTATCCTGCTGTTTCGGGCATTGATACTCTGATCTTCTATGATGGCTGGTCTACCATGGTCGGTGAGAAGGTCTATGACTATCCTGGCGTTGATCCTGGTAAGGCGTACCTGATTGAGGGTCAGAAGTACTTCCGGGAGCTTGTGAAGCATGACCTCATGATTGATGCTGAGGGTGCTGACCTGAGCCGCCTCGTGGAACAGCAGATAGTCGGAAGGGCACGCCGTGGGACCATCGCAAGTCCTGTTAACGCAGTGGAAGAACTTGCTCTCCCTGCTGCGTAGGGTGGTGACTCTGGATGCCTAAATGTGTAGACTGCGCCTGGTATCCTTGGATGCCGGGCGCAGATGTTTCTATGCTCCCGGCGATGAGGTGCAGCCCTGCCCTTCCGGTGAGGCGGTGGACCCAGGAAGGCGCAAGGGTTGAGCAGGAGTGCCCGCATTTCGAGCCCAGGGTTGTGCCTGAGGTGGTGACGGCAGATGACTCCAACAGCAGACTTGAGAGCAAGACTCCGGAAACTTCTAAACGAGCAGATACCGGCAGGAGGAAGCGAGGCTGATACCAGGTTTCTGGATAGCGACCTGGACACCTTGCTTACTGAGGCTATAAGTATTTATGGCGCGGCGGCGGCAGGGTGGACCATGAAGGCCGGGATGCTGCAAGGCCAGATAGAGAGTTACAGTGTCGGACAGGAACGATATGACCTGACCTCGTTAAAGGACCAGCTTGCCCATGCCCTGGCGATGGCCCAGCAATATGCGAGCATGGCTCGGATGAGTGGAGGAAGTGTGATTCTCAAGATTACGCCGCCGGAGGTGTTGTGAATGAGCGTGGATATGGTAGCCCTCCGGCGATCCCATGTGACGTGGGCTATCGGGCAGAATTCGGTCCTGATAACAGTCAAGCGCACGGAGAAAGTGGACAAGGGCGGGTACTTTGACGAGGTCAAAAGCACGGTTGGCCCTTTCGCGGTGCGGATATTTGTTGATGGAGGCCGGATGCCGCAGGAAGTCTCGGGACTGGCAGGGACTAAGCAAGTTGATAGAGGCTGGGGATTGATAGCCGACTACCAGGCTGACCTTCGGGCCGGGCCGGACGTGCAGGATGAATTCGACGTGCCCGGCCTGGGCCATTTTGTGGTGAAAGCGGTCTACCCGCAGGTGGTTCAAGGCCAGGTAGTCGGGATGCAGGCCGACCTTGAGAAGGTGTCATAGATGCCTGGAAAGCTAAACTTTGCTCAAGGCGCGGCTGACGCCCTGGAGAGGAAGAAGGCTGGCCTTTATGCCCTGCTTCAAAACTGGGCAGGGCAGTTGGAGGGCTATGCAAAGACCCATGCAGCGTGGGTTGACCGGACCGGACATGCGAGGCAGAGCCTTCATGCTGGCGTGGATGTTCGAGGAGATACCTTCATCCTGTATCTGAGCCACGGCGTGGAATATGGCGTGTGGCTGGAGCTTGCCTGTAAGCCCGTGGAACTGCGTAAGGCCCTATGGTATAAGCCTGGGCCTTATTCTATTGTCATTCCCACGATGCAGGCCCATGCGCCGCGTATCGGTCAGACGGTGCGGGATTACTGGAGGGATTGATCTATCATGCGGGAGGCGATACGGGAGAGGCTGATACAGGCCGTCCCTGATGTGTCTGGAAGGGTTTATGAGCCGCAGGCGGCAGGACCGGGTGTAGAGAAGCCCTACCTCGTGGTTAGGCAGGGTGTAGAGGCTGAGGAGAGCCCATGGACGGGCTTTAGACGCATCATCGAGGCATGGCCCTACGTTTCCCGGACGACGTTTCAGCAGGTGGACGCCCTGGCCGCGAAGGTGATAGTTGCCTTAGACGGGCAGCTGTTGATGACCCAGGCCGGAGAGGTATTCACGTGCCACTATCTCGGCACCATCGGGGCCGACTTTGTAGATGAAGAATGGGACGCGATAACCAGAGGGCTTCAATTCGCGGTCATGGCCCTTCAGCCGGTAGAGATTCCGGAGACGATAGCCAATGACCTCTGGCTGGAGGCCCTGGCGAAGTGGACGGAGGGCGTCCTGGGTTCCGGTTGGGCTGTGTATCGTAATTTCTGGCCCTTGGGATACAAGCGGCCTGCGGTAATGTGGCGGGTTACCCGTGTGAATGTCGAGGAGCAGGCGCGGGCGATGTTTAGGGTCTCAAAGGCAGTTCAAGGGCACGTCTTGGGCGGTACGCCTAATCAGGAGATTGAAGGCGCAGTAAAAATCGTTCAGGAACTTGGGACGGCTATAAAGATACCTCTTGACCTTGTGCATAAGAGGTATCTGCAGGTTGACAGCCCTGCTGTTGATTACAGGGTTGACGCCCTGAATACAGGGCAGGTGACGGCGACTTTGAGTAGAATGACGGCAAGACCGATGGAGGAAGTTTCGCTTATGTGGCACGTTTACTTGAATGGTGCCTGGAGGTGATTATGGGTGTCTGAAAAGAAACCAGAGCTGGTTGTCAGGGCGGAGTCGGTGGAGAGTCGGTATCCGAGGGAAGAGCTTATCAGTAATGCCCAGGCTATCTTTGGCGTAGCGCCGGAGGTGGTTACTGGTGCGCTGTATGGCAGCAAGGTACAGGAATTGACTGTAAATGAGGTTAGAAAGGCGATTGATGCCTTCCTTAGGGCAAGACCGAGATAAGAGAGGTAGTATGATGGTGGAAGTATGGGCTGACATTGAAGGGTTCGAGGGATATTACCAGGTATCAAATTTAGGCAACGTCCGGTCCCTTGATAGAACAATTGTTCAATCAAATAACAAGATAAGGCATTTCAAGGGCAGGATATTAAAACAAAAAATAGACAAGGATGGTTACGCAACGGTGATGCTCAGAAAAAGGACCGAAGGAGTACGGAAAAGCGTAACTGTTCACAGGTTAGTTGCTGAAGCTTTTATCCCAAATCTAGACAATAAACCTACTATCAATCATAGAAACGGAATCAAAACCGACAATTCGGCACAAAACCTTGAATGGTCAACGCATCGAGAAAACACTACGCACGCCATTCGTACAGGGCTTATTGACATTGAACATTTTAAGAAGAATGTAACTTGTTTAGCCAACGAAAAGAGAAAGAAAAAGGTTCTGCAGATAAGTAACGGTGAGGTGGTTGCAGTCTACGGCAGCATTCCTGAAGCTGCGGAAGCCATGAAGATAAAATATCCAAAAGTCGTAAGAGATTGTTGCCATGGAAGAAGGAAAACAGCTTATGGCTATCAATGGAGATTTGCAAGTTAGAAAAGGAGATGATTAAAAAGTGGCAGGTGGACAATGGTCGGCGACTGAGGGCAAAGTTCGCCCAGGATTCTATCTAAACTTCGTAGCTGCGGCTTTAGCGGCAATTAAACCTGGAGCGCGTGGGACGGTCGCTGTTCCAGTGAAGGCGAATTGGGGGCCCATCAAGGAGATAGTCGAGATCGAAAGTGAGGCCGAGTTAATCAAGGCTTACACAGCCAAGTGTGGTGATGGAGTCACCGCATACGATACCATCCGCATGGCCCTGCTTGGTGGCGCAAGGAAGGTCATAGGTTACCGGCTTGCCGATAGTTCGGCGGCAAAGGGTAGCCTTACCCTCAAGGACACAGCGGCTACTCCTGTGGATGTCCTCAAGCTGGAGACGAAGTATGAGTCTAACCGTGCATTCAATGCGACGGTCCGGGACAATCCGGTGGACAATACGAAGCAGGATATTGTCCTTTATGAGGGCACTGTCATTTTGCGGACATTCACTTTCGCCAAAGGTGCGGTTGACAACGCGGTGGCTGCTATCAATGGCGACAGCGGCAACGAGTGGATCACCGCTACGAAAATAGCAGACGGCAACAATACGCTGGCGGCAGTCAGCACTCAGCCCTTCATGGGCGGCAATAACGGGATAGCCGGGATCACCAATACGGATTACGTTGACGCGATGGCGGCCTTCGAGGCTAGGCAGTTCAACCTGTTTGCCCTCGACGGCGTGAGCGATTCTGCTCTCCAGGTCTCGGTGAAGTCCTGGATTGAGCGGTTGAGAAATGAGGGTACGGGCGTTATTGCGGTTATCGGCGGGAGCGCTGCGGATGACCTTGATATTACCAAGGGTAATAGCCGGTCTACTCTCATGAATTATGAGGGTATAGTCAACGTGGTTAACTCCGCGAAGCTGGCAGGAACTTGGTATTCGAGCGCACAGGTTGCGCCTTTCATCGCGGGCCTTATCGCGGGTCAGAGGCTTTCGGAAAGCACGACATATGCCGTGTGCCCATTTGAGGACGTGAAGCCGAGGCTCACCAACAGCCAAGTCGAGGCCGCACTCCAGGCCGGGTCTTTGGTGCTGGTGCATGACGGCGAGAAGGTCAAGGTGGAGCAGGGCCTTAACACTCTTGCCAGCCTACGCGAGGGCCAGAACAGGCAGTGGAGGAAGATTCGGGCCATTCGGGTCATGGATGCTATCAATGCAGACCTGCTCAAGACCGCCTCCGATAATTACATCGGGAAGGTCAACAACAATGATGATGGCAAGATAGCCCTCATAAACGCCTGCAAGCAGTACATGGAGACCTTGGTCTTGGGCGGGCTGATCGAGCGGGACTATATCGTCGAATTAGACCCGGCGTATCATCCTGCGCTTGCTGCGCCGGATGAGGTCTACATTCGTTGGGATGCCCGGCTGACTGACGCGATGGAATATATCTATGGGACGTTTGGGATTCGATAGTGGGAGGTGGAGGTAGATGGCGCTGGATGCCAGCCGCGTAATTAACGGCAGCTTTGGCGAAGTCTACGTAGATGGTAATTGGGAAACGAACTTCAACCATCTTGAGGCTAATGTCGAGATTCAGAAGGCAGAGGTCCGGCCTTCTGGCGATAGGTGGGTCCATCATAAGGTGACTGGCCTTCGTGGGACTGGAACGATCTCGGGGTTCAAGGTAACGAGCAAGCTGATTCAGTTAAACGACCCTATACGTGATAATGCCCAGGGTTCGGTCAAGACCGAAATTGTGAGCAAGCTCGCTGATCCGGAGGCGTATGGGTATGAGCGGGTCCGGCTTAAGAACGTAGTCTTCGACCGGATCTCCTTGGCCAACTGGACTACCGGCGAAGTGGTCAATGAGGAGTGGCCTTTCACCTTCGAGGACTATGAATTGCTTGACCCGATTGTCGAGGGCGGAGCGGGTGAAGAGGCTGGCGGCGGGACTATTACAGTCTAGGAGGGTAGTTTATGGATTATGAGCAGTTGACCGATGAACAGATACTAGAGCGTCTTCTGAACGCGGACAGAGTGCCTCAGAGGACGCTTTTTTTGAAGCGCCTTGGTATCCCTCTGACCTTGCAGGCACTTACCACAAAGCAGATATATGCTATCCGTGAGCGATGCACCCAGGTGATAAAAGGGAAGCGTGGAACGCCGGACAGGGAAGAGGTGGATACCAGGCTTTTCACCGTGAGGGTCGCCCTGGCTAGCATTGTGAAACCAAGATTCGATGATGCGAGGCTCCTGGAGAAATACCAGGCTAGCGGTCCGGAGGAGGTTATTCAGCGGATACTCCTGGCGGGTGAGCTAGACCAAATATTTGCTGAGACCCTTGCCCTTTCGGGCTTCGATGAGGACCTGGAGGAACTAAAAAACTGATAAGGACGCGCCCTGTTCTGGCTTTGGTTCACCAGATATTTCAGAGGACGGGCTTACCGCCTGACGAATTTTGGGCAAAGCCGGACGGGGCGCGTAGGTTTATGATGGCAAGCATGGCGGTAGCCTTGGAGGAGGAAATGAAGGCGCAGAAGGAGGCGGCGGGTGATGGCAGACGAGCTATATCGTAGTGAGATAGTCATCGACATAAACGACCAGGATGCTATCGCCCGCGCCCAGCGGGTGCAGAAGAGGTTTGAAGAGTCTATAGGCCGCATACAGAAGACGGCTAGAGTCTTAAGCCGGGAGAGGATAGCTCCGGTTATTGAGGTAAGGGATAAGCTGACACAAACCTTGTTCAAGGCTGATAGATTCATCAAAAAGCTATCCCTTGAGCAGGCTTCGCCGGTTTTGGCGGCTCAGGATAGGGTATCGGCGGTTGTGGCCCGTATTAGCGCGGTCCTGGAAAACCTGGATAAGGGCAAATATGACGTGGTGGCTGACATGAAAGGCCCGCTCATGGACGAGATTGTAAGGGCCAAAGAGGCTTTGAGAAGTCTTTCGGGTGTCAAGGCCGGGCCGGTGGCAGACCTGAGAGGGGAGTTATTCGGACAGCTTGCAAGGGCTCAATCGCTGCTTAAAGGGCTGGATGATATGATAGCTAGGCCCAGGGCCACGCTGATAGACCGGGTGTCCAGTGCAGCCGGTTGGATCGGTTCCAAGCTACGCGGCCTCACAGGCAGAGTGTGGACAGTGACCATCCGGGCCAAGAATATGGTGACTGGAGCTATCAGTGGGATTATGCGGGCCGTGACTTCGCCGCTCGGGATGCTCGGTATCGGTATTGGTGGCGCGGCGGTTACAGCGGCGGCAGTAGTTAAACCGTTACAGTTAGCCGGGCAGATGGAGCAGGCGAAGATAGGCTTCGAGACGATGCTAAAGTCCGGGGAAAAGGCCGACAGGTTTCTAAAGGACCTACAAAGATTCGCGGCCCTCACACCGTTTGAGTTTCCGGAACTCCAGGACGCCTCCAAACGTCTTCTGGCCTTTGGATTCAGTGCAAAAGAGATACTTCCCACTATGACGGCTATTGGGAATGCGGCTTCCGGCCTTGGGATAGGCGCTGAGGGCATTGACAGGTTAATCCTTGCTATTGGTCAGATGAGGGCCAAGGCCAAGGTATCGGGCGAGGAAATGAGGCAGTTGACTGAGGCCGGTATCCCTGCCTGGGATATGCTAGCGAAGGCGATGGGCAAGAGCACCGCCGAGGTCATGAAGATGTCCGAGAAGGGCCTCATTCCTGCCAGCAAGGCCATTGATATTTTCATCAAGGGCATGAATGAGCGATTTCCAAACATGATGGCGCGGCAGTCGAGGTCTCTCCTGGGCCTGTGGAGCACGATAAAAGATGTTTTCAACATGGGTATCGTATTTCGCTGGGGCGACGGCTTAAGCAGGGCTGTTAAGCCCAGGATGGAGCGGTTGGTTGATCTCTTTACCCGGAACGAAGATGTAACCAAGCGCTGGGGAGACACTTTAGAGAAAGTAGCATTCCGGGCCGGAGATAGAATCATGACATGCCTGGAGCGGGCCTTCAATATGATTGATCGTCTGCTCAAGGACCCAAGATTCCAGAAGGCTGACCTATTCGGGAAGACACAGATTCTATGGAGCGAAATCATAGTTAAACCTTTCGATAGATGGTGGGCTTCGGGTGGCAAAGAGTGGGCAACAAGGGCCGGAACCTCAATTGCCCAGTCTATTATGAAAGGCATTTTAGAAGTTGGCTCGAGTAACCCGCTCATGGGTGCTATCATAGGTAAAGCTATTGGAGGGTTACCGGGTGCCGCTGTGGGTGCCGGTTGGGGCCTCGGAGGTTATATCGGTGAAAAGGCTAGAAAGTTGATAGATAAAGCGTGGGCGCCACGTGAGGCCGAACGGTATAAGACGTGGGAGGAAAGGACACGAGACCTCCAGGAGAAATTGAAGGGCCAGGAATTGGTAATGCGGCCTGCATATGGTCAGGGTGCGATAGTGATGCGTCCACAGTTCGCCCTTGTCGGCGAAGCAGGCCCGGAGGCGATAATTCCTCTGACCCGTGAGCGGGAAAGGGCTTTAAGATTGTGGACCGAAGCCGGAAGGTGGCTGGGTGCGAATAGAGCGACTGGCATTGCGGCTGAAGAGCCTGCCCTCCGTGCGATAGAAGGCGGTATGTCGCAGAGGGTCAAGCAACTGCCGGTAGTGCAGGATGCTCAAAAGGCTACAGGCTGGCTGCATGGCCTGGTATCTCGGGTAGCGGCGACGTTTAGGGTTCCCGTGGCCCTTTTAAGAGGGCTAATCCAGGCCGAGAGCAGTGGGAGAGCTGGAGTGGTTTCCCGTGTAGGCGCTATCGGGCTTACTCAAGTAATGCCTTCCACAGCCAGGAGCCTGGGCTATGAACCAGCGCAGTTGAGGACGCGGCCTGACCTACAGGTAGAGGCTGGAGCTAAATATTTGTCTCAAATGCTGAGGCAGTTTGAGAGTGTCCCGCTTGCGCTTGCGGCATACAATGCCGGGCCAAACGCGGTGAGGAGATATAAAGGTATACCTCCATACCCTGAGACGCAGGCGTATGTAAAGAGGGTTATGAGTTTTGCTAAGTCCTACGGGCTGCCTGGTTATGCAAAAGGAACGATAGCCACAAGGCCGCATATTGCAAGGGTGGCTGAGGAAGGCCCGGAGGCGATAATTCCGCTTACTCCTCGTTTCCGGTTGAGGGCTTTGGAACTCTGGCAGGAAGCTGGGCAACATCTCGGAGTTAAAGGGTTCAAGGATGGAGGGTTTACGACTTCGCTGGCTGTCGGACCTTCTAAGGGCGGGTCGAATACTACTGTTGTCCACATTCACATGGGCGAAGCAGTCAAGACGATCCAGGTCAACTCCAGAGCCGATGCTGGCAAGGTTGCAGACGAGGCGGCAGGGATAGTGGCGAGGAACCTTCGGGCTGTCCTGGAGAACTTAGCGAGCTAAGGAGGGAGACGGGCTAATGGACTTCTATTTTTTGGCGGAGGGTTCAACGTTCCGGCTCCCTGTGAATCCTGAAGAGGTCACGGTCGAGGGCGAGAAGCAGATAGAGACAGTAAATGTAATCAATTTAGGAGAGATAGACTTCCCGACAGGAGACAGGCGGACCGGAATTCGGTTCGCCTCATTTTTCCCTGCTCATTATGATTCGGGCTATTGCAGATATGCGGACATTCCAGACCCAAAAGAGGCTATCAATCAATTGATAGACCTGCGGACAGAGGGCAAGCCGGTAAGGTTTTTGGTGACTGAGACTACCATAAATACCTTGGCGTTGGTAACCTCAGTGAATTACACCATTAAGGGTGGAGAACCCGGTGATATTTACTATGAGGTGTCCCTTCGGACATGGAGAGACGTCAAGGTGAGGACGGCGGCGCAGCCTGCAGAGAAGAGAGAGTCCAGGCCGAGGCCGGACACAAAGCCAGTGCCGAAGGTGTATATCACAAAAGAGGGTGACAGTCTCTATAAGATAGCGAAACTCCAATTGAATGATGGGAACCGGTGGCGCGACATTTACTCCGCGAATCGGAAGGTCATAGGTCCTGATCCCAACAGGCTGCAACCAGGAACTAAGCTGGTGATGCCTAAATGATTGAGGTCGTCCTTGCGAACAGGTATTATCTCGGTGACTTGCTGGAGGAGGCTACCCTGGCAGACAGTCTCGCAGAGATAGCATACCGTGGCGAAATTACCTTGGTTGTTACTCCTGACTTACCAGTGATTGCGCCGGGCCAGGAGATCAGGATAAGCGGTCCTCACCCAGTCTCAGGTAACATGGTGGTCCTGCTTGATGGCGTGGTCTGGACCGTGGAGAGCAGGACGCGAGGGCAGAAACATGTCACGGTTACGGTCTATGACCGGACGATTTACTTGGATAGGTCGGAGGATGAATACCTCTTCCCGGCAGGCCAGACAGCCACGGCGAGGTTGAAACGGTATACCGCTGACTGGAGCATTCCGCTGGGCCGGGTAGTAGATACAGGTGTGGCCCTCGGGAAGGCTGTTTACAGGGCGCAGACGATATTCAACATGCTCTGGACGGATCTCAAAGAGACGGCAAGGCAGGGCGGGCTATACCGGGCGCGGATGGCTGGGAAGCAGTTGGAGCTTGTGCGGCTCGGGAGTAATAGCACGGTCTGGCAGTTGGAGACCTTCGAGGAGGTTGCCCAGTCTCGCACCCTGGAGGGCGCGGTGACGAAAGTTAAGGTTTTGGGTGCGGCGATAGAGGACACGAAGTCCTCCGTGATGGCCGTGGAGACTGGAGAAACAAAGCTGGGCACTCTCCAGAGGGTGATTCAAGATGAGCAGATAACTACCCAGGGTATGGCGAAGGCGGCGGCAAAGGCGCTACTTACAGGGATTCAAGAGACGGTTACTGTTACCGGCCCTGATATCCCGACAATACGGGCAGGAGATAAGGTTACGTTGAATGGTGCCTCCTGGCTTGTGACTACTGCCCAGCACTCCCTGGGAGATCCGGGCCACATGACCCTGGACCTGGCGTCAGAACAATACATCAGGAGGCGGTACTATGCCTGATGCAATGACTGAGTTAGCTGTTGAACTCCAGCGGATGGCAAGGCAGGCCTCCTCACAAGCTATCGCAGGGCTGGCGTCTGAACTAGGGACTATTACGGCGAAGGGTGTAAAGCTGGATAGATACAAACATGAATTCACAGACCCGCTAGTTCTGGAGCCGGTGATAGACCTGGATATAGAGCTTACTCTTAAAGTCCCTAAACACGATGAAACTGGGCAGATCGTGCTACCGGCTATACCGACTCAGGCCCATAGTCCTACAGTCGCGGGAACGTATACGGTGACTTATAAGTTCGATGATTGGATTTACAATGCTGAGGAGAAGCCGGAGAAGCTTATAAAGATCACTAAGGCCCGGATAAAACACAAGCCGGAGTATAAACCCGGCGACAGGGTTATATGTGCCCTGGTTAATGGAGGTCGGGACGTGGTGATCATATCGCGGGTGGTGCCTTATGCCTGAACAGTTATTTCCGGTTGATGAGCCGGAGATTGAGCCGGCGGGAACAGAAGAGCGCCAGGTTTCCTTTGGGAGATCGTGGCGCTTCGATTTTGATAAGGGCGAATTCGTCCTTACTCCTACGGGCCGGGTAGCAGAGAGTGAAGGCGCGGATGCGTGGCTTGAATGGTGCCAGAAGGCCCTTATGACGGCTCGGTATAGGTATATGGTCTATTCCCGTTCTTACGGCCAGGAATTTGAGGAATTGATCGGCAGGCACCTGACCAGAGAGGCGAACGAAAGCGAGATCAGGAGAATCGCCACGGAATGCCTTATGGTGGACCCCCGGACAGCTAGCGTAGGGAATTTCACTTTCCAGTGGGACGGGGACACAGTGTATTTCACCTGTGAGGTGTCGAATGTCCGGGGTGAAACAGGGACGGTGAGCGGAATGGTGGTGATTCAGTGATGGCGGAGCTTACTCAGCGTCTGGAAGATCATAGTCTACAGATTGCTAGACAACGTGCTGCATGGACAGCAGAGGAAGACGACATTTTACGTGAATGCTATCCGACAACAGAAGCTGCTGAGCTAGCCCAGAGGCTAGGACGGTCTACTTGGGCAGTGATAATTAGGGCCAATCGTTTAGGCATTAGGAAGGATTGCGATTGGCTCAGGAGCTATCATGTGCGTCAGTGTGAAGACAAACGGATTGACTTTTTTAGGCAAGATTATTTCTCCCAACCACTTACACCAGATAGCGCATACTGGCTTGGTTTTATTCAGGCTGATGGTTCCATTGACCTTTATGGTGGGGCGAATGCCTTAAAAGTCCAGTTGGCTGAATGTGATATTGCTCATTTGCGGTTGCTAAAGAATGATTTAGGGACTTCACGAGAAATATTGAAAGGAAATCCAGGTCAAGTAGTACTTAAGGTAAACTCACGGAAAATGATAAGCGATCTCTTGAAGCTTGGGATTATGCCGCGCAAGGCATTTACTCATACTTATCCCAAAATCACGGAGCCTCAATTGGTATCGCACTATATCCGTGGCATATTTGACGGAGATGGATGTATTGCGGTCCGGCGACGTAAGGGAGTATATGATCCCATATTCAATATTGCGGGCGGAAAAGACTTCTGTAAGTGGGCATTGGAAATTATAAGACAACATGCTGGTATTAGGGGTGGGGGGATCAGCAAAGATCCCAACTCTGACAAAACCTGGCACATTCAGATTTGCGGGTATCAGCAGGTTAAACGGGTTTATATGTGGCTCTATTTCGGTGCTACGCGTTGGTTAGCAAGAAAACGGGAGAAGTTTGAGTTGATGTATGAGGGGGTGGGCTAAATGGCAGAGTTGCCTCCTTATTTGGAGGACCAGACATATGAAGCCATACTGCAACGCATGCTTAATGCCTTACCCCCTGATATATCAAAGGCCGAAGGGGATTTTATTTGGGATTCGCTCTCCCCGACTGCCATTGAGCTTGCCCTGGCTGCCCTTTGGGCGCAGGAGGTTCTACGGAGAGGGTTCGCCAGTACTACCTTTGATCAATACCTTGATATGCGCTGCGGTGAGCATGGAGTTATCAGGCGGCCTGCGGTGAAGGCCACAGGGAAGGTGAAGTTTACCGGCACAGCAGGTGCTGTAGTCCCTTCTGGGATCAGGGTGGCGACTCCTGCCGATCCCACGACAGGTGCGCAGTCTGTAGAGTTTATAACTACAGAGAGTGTCACCCTGGATGCCAATGGTGAGGGCTTTGCCGCAATAGAGGCTGTCGAGGCCGGCTCTGGCGGGAATGTGGTGGCAGGTGCAATAAGTGTTTTGGTGGCTCCGGTGACTGGTGTAAATGCGGTGACTAACCCTGAGCCGACAACCGGAGGGATTGATACTGAAAGCGATGAGTCCTTGCTTAACCGCTATTATCTCAAGGTCAGGACTCCTGCCACAAGCGGGAATAAGGCGCATTACATGAACTGGGCGCTGGAGGTACCAGGTGTCGGTGACGCGAAGGTCATTCCGCTCTGGAATGGTCCTGGAACTGTAAAGGTTTTGGTCGTGGACAGCGAGAAACAGCCTGCCAGCCCTGAGCTTGTGGCCGCTGTGGCGGAGCATATCGAGGAAGAAAGGCCGATAGGAGCGGCGGTAACTGTGGTGGCTGCAACAGGTGTCACGGTTTCGGTGACTGCTACAGTAACCCTGGATACCGGATATATCCTCAATGATATTCAGACAGAGTTTGTAAAGAGACTCAGGGATTATTTTGCGAGTATTGCCTTCAGGCAGACGTATGTGAGCTATGCACAGATAGGCTCGATCCTTCTGGGCATTCCTGGAGTGATGGATTACTCCAGCCTCCAGGTGAACGGAGGGACCGCAAATGTGACTCTTGGGGATGAAGGGGTTCCGGTCCTGGGAACCGTGACGCTGAGTGTCTAGGCGGGTGGTTTGAATGAGTTACCCTCAGGCGGTAGACCAATTTATTACGAAGCTGAACCGACGGGCTATCCCATATGTGATCCAGGATGAAGTCATAATGCTAAATGATGGTTTGGGTGAGAGTTTCCTTGCCCATGACAATGTAAAGACTGACACTCTGGAGGTCTGGACTGGACCTGGTAAGACTGGCGTAAAGATTGTGACCTACACCATTCGGTCCCCAGGGGATACTCCATGGAAAACCTTGCTCCGGGTAATGGCTCCGGTTGAAAAGGTATATGTCACTTATGAATCTTTGGGGGATCAGGTGGAAGCCGAGGATATGAACACGGTGCAAAGCAGCCTTGTGGCGACACAGACGGAGCTCGAACGGCATAAGGCCGATCTTAACTGCCATATAGAAAACGGAGAAATAGACGGAGGCAGCTTCGTGTAGATGGAGGGGTGAGACAGAATGCCTCAGATAATCAAGATTCGGCGCGGGACTAAAGTGGAACTTGTCGCACGCGGAGCATTGGCCAGTGGAGAGCTCGGGTTCTGTACCGACACGAAAGAGGTCTATATCGGTGACGGTACGACGAACATCTTCGTAGGCCGGGCCATGTCGGGAACCTACGTAAACCGTCCCAACGCCTCAGTGCCAGGCAGATTCTACTACGTGACGTCAGGTGAGAATGCGGGATACCTGTATATCGATGACGGAACGACCTGGCACCGGGTCAATGCCCAGGCTCTATCTGATCTCACCGGCACCATTGACGATATCGCTGACGGCGCGACCTATGCAAAAGTCCTCAAAACCGATGTTTCCGGAGGGCACGTGAACAAGGTTTCGGACGGCACAAATACCAAGACCGCGGCGGAGATCGCGGGACACATAAATAACGTGACCATTCACCGGTTAATTAATGATAGCGGTACCGGCCCCACAGACCTGTGGTCAGCTCAGAAAATCAGGAACGAAATCGAGCTTGCAAAGCACAACATCGAACCGCAGGCGAGCGTGAAGGACCAGCACTTAACCACGCCACCCTCAACACCAGCTGTTGGGGACAGGTATATAGTTCCTGCCGGTGCTACTGGGGCATGGGTCGACAAGACGAATCAAATCGCCGAATGGAATGGTTCCGCCTGGGACTTTTATACCCCTCAGATAGGTTGGACCTGCTACGTCGACGATGAAGAGAAGGTCTACTCCTGGAACGGGAGTGCGTGGGTGAGGACAGGCGGAGCTCTCCAAACCATCGTGGCAGGGGCAGGCCTCACCGGTGGGGGTCAAGCTGATACAGTTACTCTCAACGTGGGCGCAGGTAACGGAATCGTGGTAGACCCTGACTCGATCTCCGTAAAAGCCTACAATGGGATCACGGTCGACGGAAATGGTGTGGCTGCAAACATTGACGGGGTTTCCATCGTGTATGACGCGGCCAATGGCAACTGCCTGATGGTGGCCGCGGTGGATGGTGGAACGTTCGCATAGGTGGTGATAGCATGCCGAGGAAGGTACTCATCCAGATTCGCCGGGGGACGGAGGCCGAGCTGTCGGGCATTACCCTTGCTCCAGGGGAATTGGGGTTCACGACTGATACCAATAAGCTCTTCATCGGTACGACCGCGGGGAACGTTCTACTGGTCAACGTCTCCACGGCTGGTGATATGCTCAAAAGTGTCTACGACACCGATAATGACGGCAAGGTAGACGCGGCTGAGGTGGCGGATAGTACTCCATGGGCAGGGGTAACGGGGAAACCCTCAACATTCCCGCCATCGGCCCACAAGAGCACCCATGCTTCTGGGGGTAGCGATGCGCTTACACCGGGAGACATAGGGGCGGTAAATAAAGCTGGGGATATGATAACCGGTCCGATAGGGTTTCGTATCGGCAGTGCTAATCCTCGCTATCACCAAAACGTGGCGGCATACGAGTGGTCAACCAGTAGTGCGGCAGGAGCCTTTGTAATTGAGACCCCAATAACTGCTGCCTCCGAAAATGTTATGATGCGGTTATTAATAGAGGGATACTTTTATGATAGCACTTCGCCATTTTTTCTAATAGTAGGGGGATATATTTATGCATCCGGACCGAGTTTCTATAACTATGGTTACATTAATCTGAGTAAGAAACGCCCACTTGTGCGATGGGGACGTAATATAGCTACAGGCAAGGTTGTGCTGATCATTGGTGATGTTGGAGACGTTTACTCATATCCTAAGTTATGGGTATCGCTTTTGGAGGGGCATAGTTCGAGCGATAATCACAGAACTGGCTGGACTATCACTCAGAAAACTGACCTAACTGGGTATGATTTACTTACAACGGTGCTTGATGTGGGGGCCTTCTGGCACGCAGGCAACGACGGTTCTAATTCGGGTCTAGACGCTGACCTGCTTGACGGTCAGCACGCCTCGGCTTTCATGCCCAAAGGTCCTGTCACCTGGAACCAGCTAGCCGGGGTTTAGGGGGTGAGGTGATTGGACTATGGCGAACTGATATACGGGCAGGCCGGGTATGGAGATAATGAAACTCTTAAGCCCGAAGACTTCCGACCCGACTTGATGGAGTATCTGCCTCCTTACTACCGGACCAGCAGGGTAATGACCGCGATTCAGAATGTGATTGCGAACGAGATAGGGCTGCTAAGGCAGGTCCTATTTAGCGTTCTGGATCAGTTCTTTGTAGATAGGGCGACTTGGGGCCTCGAGATATGGGAGAAGGAATTAGGTATCCCGGTAGACCCGACCAAGCCTGATGACTTCAGACGGTCAGTGATCAAGTCTAAGATCCGAGGGGTAGGGACCGCTACCGTTGACCTTATAAAGCAGGTGGCGGCGGCCTTCTCTGGCGGAGAGGTTGATGTAATTGAATACCCGGCGGAATACTGTTTCGTGGTGAAGTTTATCGGGACGAGAGGTATCCCGCCCAACCTAAATGATCTTACGGATTCGATTGAGCAGGTAAAACCTGCTCATCTTGTTTTTTCGTATGCTTATACTTATCTGGTATGGCAAGAGGCTTTGACATATATCTGGACGGAGGCAAGCGGGATGACCTGGGACCAATTCAGGGTGGCAAAGCCAAACACTCAGTGACGAGGAGAGGTGACGCCTATGCAGACTACTTCTAACTATGGGCTAAAGAAACCGGATGGAACTGACGTAGTGAATATCTCGGACCTAAATTACAATGCCGATCAGATTGACGCGGCACTAACCCCCACGGCAGACCCGTCCCAGACACCAACGAACAACGGGCCGGGCAAGCTGGTGCAGTGGGTAAGCTGGATCGCTAACCGCATCAAGGCGATCACGGGAAAGGCGAACTGGTGGGAGGCTCCGGCGACGACCCTTGAGGCGGCAAAGGCCCACATGGACGCGGTGGCACCGCACAGCGGGCATGTGCTGACCAGTGATGTTGTAACGGTGCCGACAGCTAACAAGATCCTCCGGTTAAATTCTGACGGTAAATTGCCTGCCAGCATCACGGGTGATGCCGCAACAGTTGGCGGTGTCAGCCCCAGTGGTTTTGCTCCGTCCTCGCATGTTGGAGCCGGAGGGTCAGCCCACGCGGTAGCCACTACAACGACGGCGGGCTTTATGTCGGCGGCGGACAAAAGCAAACTTGACTCGATACCTTCCGGTGCGGAACCTAACCAGAATGCGTTTAGTAATGTCAAGGTAGGAGCTACGATTATATCTGCTGATCAGGAGCAGGATACCCTTGAACTGGTAGCCGGGGCTAACGTTACGTTAACCCCGGATGCTGAAGGGGATAAGGTGACTATAGGGGTAAGTGGACTAACTGTGGCGCGAAACGGCGGACAAAATATCTGGGTACAGTCTACTCAACCTACGGCTCAGGCGGTAGGTGACATCTGGATTCAGACTTAAGACTGTTGGCGGTGCTTGGGGGGGTGATGGAATGGCACAGCTCAAATATTGGAATGGAAGCGCGTGGGTGGATTATAAGAAAAAGCCAAAGTATTGGAATGGTAGTCAGTGGGTGTCTGGTATCGGCAAAGTGTGGAATGGGAGTGCATGGGTAGACCTCTTGAGTTATTATTCTTATTTTGGTAGTTGGGCTAGCACCTATTCTTATTCTAATTTGTATAAGGTTTCATCTACTGGGTCTCAGGTGTGGCAAGTTCGTTGGACTTTCCAAGGCATAAGAGATGTGAAAGTAGACCCTAATGGATATATTTATACTGCTAGTGGTGACGGCGCTGCTGTCCGCAAAATATCACCTTCCGGCTCCCTGGTGTGGCGTTTTGTGGGCAGTACTGGATATGGTGCAAATGGAGTAGCAGTAGGTTCTGATGGATACGTTTACTCTGCTAATAGTGACGGTACTGTCCGTAAAATAACACCTAATGGTGGACAGGTGTGGTGTTTTACTGACCCGGATCGCACATTTTATGCTGTAGCAGTAGATATTAATAACTATGTGTACGCTGGCTGTTCTAACTATACTAAAGCTATTCGCAAAATATCACCTAGTGGGGGAGAGGTATGGGCTTTATCTCGTAGCAGTTTTGGGTCGGATGTAGTAGTAGATGCCCAAGGGAATGTTTATTGTAGCTCCGGAAGCCTTTATAAGGTGTCATCAAGCGGTTCAGTGCTATGGGAATTCACAAACGCGAGCGGAAGTCCTACAGTAGGCCCTGGTGGATATGTTTATGCGTCCGGTAGTAGTGGTCTTATCGCTAAAATATCACCTAGTGGATCACAAGTGTGGGGTTACACCGATCCAAATTCATCTTCGGTAATTAGTCTAACAGTAGACCCATACGGATATATTTATTATTGTCCTTATGCAGGGGCACCCTCTTCATCTACTGTATATTGCTATTACAAAATATCGCCTAGTGGTGTTAGATTATGGACTTTCGTTGTTGCGGAAGGTGAAGGATATGTTGCAGTTGACCCTGGAGTTTTAGGAGCTTTCCCAAGTTATTGGTAAATTAACAAGGAGGAATGATCTATGCCGATGCTGTTTTATGAGACGGAATCTGATACGCGAGGTCGGGTAATGCTGATTCATTACATGCCCGAGCAATTGACTGAGGAAGAGCGTAGCAAGGGAATAAGCGTAGATATAGTTCCTGACCCTCCGCAGCCGGTGAAAGGCAAATCCCATGTGCTCTACGTAAATCCTCAAACGGGCGAGACCTGGTATGAGCAGGTGGATAGGCTGCTTACGCAGGAGGAGCAGATGGAGGACCTGCGGAGCCAGAATCTTGACCTAATGGCTGCCATCGCCGATATGGCTGTAAAACTGGGGGTGATATAACATGAGCGCTTACTGGGTTAACATATTCTATTCCCTTGTTACGAGCGGAAGGAAGACCGTCAATGATGTACCTGAGAGTATAAGGCAACAGGTGATTGATAGGCTCACGCAGGAAGGTTATGTAATGAATCCTGATGGCTCGGTGACGAAGGTCTAGTCTAAGAGTATATAGTGTAGAATGTAGAGTCTGCCTCTGGGCGGCTTTTTCATGTACTCCAAAAGGGCGGTGGTGGTAACATGGAACTCATACAGCTCCTTTCCCAATATCCTGCGGCTACGCTCGTTTTTGTGGCGTGGCCGCTTCTGTTTGTGTGGTTGCTCTGGTGGACCATGAAGGAACACGCGAAACGTGAAGAGCGGCTGATGGCGGCGAACGAGAGCTGGCGTGTCGCGTTGGAGAAGCTCGCGGAGAAGATAGACCAGCTCGGTGATAACCTTTTAGAGCGGTTGCGCGACGAGCTGAGGAGGTGATGCCGTATGCCGGAGATGAAAAGGCTGATCTGCCTCGATCCAGGACACGGTGGGGTGGACCCCGGAGCTATAGGCCAGGCCGGGATTAAGGAAGCGGATATTAACCTGGCCGTAGCGATGAAGCTCAAGACGGAGCTGGCTGAGAGAGGCATTCCCACTGTAATGACCAGGGATGACGATACGTTCGTGTCGCTCCAGGATCGCGCATCCAAGGCGAATGCTGCGAATGCTGCGGTTTTTATTTCCCTGCACTGCAATTCGGCTCAAAACCGCGAAGCGAATGGTGCCGAGGTTTACTACTGCATTGGCAGCAGGCCCGGGGAAGCCCTGGCGAACGCGATACATGCTTCCCTGATCAAGGCTACCGGCCTCGTCGATCGTGGTGTGAAGGGGACAGGCTTCTATGTCCTCCGGCATACCAAGATGCCTGCTGTCTTGGTGGAGCTCGCGTTTATTTCTAATTCGGGAGAGGAGGAGCTATTGGCAAATGAGGGATTCCAGTTGAAGGCCGCAAGGGCCATTGCCAGCGGGATAATAGATTATCTGAAAGGAGCGAGGAAAATATGAGTATACTGAAGGTTCTGGGTTATATCCGTATCGCATTATGCCTTGTCCTACCGTTCGCGGTATTGGCAGAGGATACTGGCCAGCCGGGCGAAGAGAAGAAGAAGATGGTTGTAGGTCGGCTGAAGGATGAACTCGCCAGACTTGGCTTGGTTCTTCCTGAGTGGTTGAAGAAGTATGAGGAGTTTCTGCTGGGCGTAGTGGTTGATGTCGTGGTGGCGATCTTGAACCGCATGGGTTTTTTCGAGCATTCCGGGACATCCGAGCCCGACTTGAAGCCAGCGTGAAACTGGACCCGTTTTCGGTCAGGGTTGAATATCATGTAGCGGCTGGCAGGCTTCCCAAAGAGAATCCGGGGGAGCTAAATGATTCAGTAAGGGAGCAAGCGTTGAAGGACGCTATTGATCATATCCCACAGGTGCGGTTTGAACATTGATTTTTTATCGCCCGGCCCTCGAAAGGGCCGGGCTTTTTTGAGTATCGGGGCAGGGATGCGACTGGGACATAGACCTTTTGGTGGCGAGGTTAAGTTGGCATGGAGTTGGCATGGATAAGTTGGTCAAGAGAGGGTTCCGCCACGCTATGCGCACTTACCACCCTATGGCATAACGGGGAACGGGATGGATATTGGTGCGATCAGGTAGCGGCTTAACTGACAAACCCATCTCTGGGGTTATGCATGCTATGAAATTTTTCGTTTTAGCAGGAGTATATAAAGGTATGTCGAATATAGTAGCTACAAGTTAGTTTAAACGTTTATATATAACGTTTAAATAAAGCGTTTAATTAGAAAAAGTTTCCGGAGGAAACTAATGGCTACAATAAAGGACGTTGCAAGGGAAGCAGGGGTATCTATAGCCACTGTTTCCCATGTGCTAAACAATACTACTTTGGTAAGCGAGAAAACTGCGCAAAAGGTACTGGCAGCGATTAAAAAGGTCAATTATCATCCAAATAGCGTCGCCCGTAGCCTGGTCACTAAGGTCACTATGACGCTGGGTATTATCATTTCTAATATCACAAATCCATTTTATCCTGAAGTGGTTCACAGCATTAGTCGGGCAGCCGCAAAGAATGGATATGATATCATTCTCACGAGTACGAACAACGACGAAGAGGGTATTGCTCAATCAGTTCGCACTTTGTGTAAGCGAAAGGTTGACGGGGTTATTATCTTGGCTAGTAAATTTGATGATAATTTAATCTCTCAACTTACCGAACAAGGCATGGAAGTCGTTGTCTATGATAGGAATATCCCTACACTTCCGGTAGATAGTGTAGAAATTGACTATGAATTTGGGATATCGCAAGCTATACAATATCTGAAGGATCTAGGTCACACCCGTATTGGGTATATAGGTGGGGCACCTGATTGGTTGACTGCTCAAAAACGTCTAATAGCATTTCAAAATGCCATGTCTAGATATGGCTTAAAAATAGATGAGCGTTTAATTGTCGCGAAAGACTGGACATTACGAGGCGGATTTCAGGCAATGAATACTATGTTGCGGATAAAAAGCAGACCAACGGCAATAGTTGCGTGTAATGATATAGTCGCTGTAGGAGCCTTAAAGTCTATTAGAAGAAAAGGTCTAAAATGTCCTGAGGATATTTCAGTTGTAGGAATTGATGATATTGTATTGGCATCATTGATTACACCGGCTCTTACAACCATTGCCTTACCTCGAAATCAAATTGGCGAGGTTGCTACGAAAATGGTTATAAAACGGCTTAGACATAAGGGGCCTCACAGCCAGAAACCCTACACAGTCATATTCAGACCCAATCTGGTAATCCGGGACTCGACAGGGCCCCCTTTTTTCAAGTAGTGGGTTATATCTTTTCAATAGTCTTCTATAGGTCTACAATTGACCATAGCATTGGCCCAGTATGGGATTCCGTATAAGGGGGTGGGTATATGATCTAGGGGACGCTTGATAATTGGTGAGATCTTTTGGTAACTAAGATAAATTGCAAAGGGGTGTATGGTTAATGAAGGTCCGACAAGTAAATAGATATGTTATTCTTGTGTCGTTGATAGTCTGTATTTCATTTATTCTTATGGGAACCCTATCTGCTTTTGCTAAAACACCCACGATCGCCTTAGTTCCAAAATGGGAGGGCATTCCTTATTTCACTGTTGCTGCCGAAGGGGCTAAGCTAGCTGGTAAACAACTAGGGGTTAATGTAATCTACGTTGGCCCGAGCGAACCCGATGCCACTCAGCAGGTTCAAGTTATTAATAATTTGATTTTACGTGGAGTTGATGCTATAGGTATATCCGTTATGGATGCTAATGTACTAAAACCTGTCATCAAGAAGGCAAGGGAAGCTGGCATCCATGTTTTCACTTGGGATTCCGATGCCCCGGACTCTGAGCGGGAAGTCATGGTCCAACAAGTATCTCCAAAGGAACTCGGGTACACTGTAATGGATCTTCTTGCAAAAGAAATGAACTACAAGGGCAAATTCGCTATTATCACTGGCGATCTAGCTTCTAACCAGCTCAACGAATGGATGGAGTATGAAAAGGAACGCTACCAACAAAAGTACGCCAAGACAATGGAACTCGCTAGTATAAAAGCTCCTGGGGTTACTTTCGATAAGGTCTTTGATACTGTAAGCACTATGATGCGGACTATGCCCGAGATTACCGGCTATATCGGGGAGCATTCGGAAGCTGGGCCTGGAATTGCTGCCGCTGCCGAACATGTTAAGGTTTCCCCGCAAAAGGTGGTTGCGGTAGCTATCACTACTCCTGACAACATGAGGAAGTATTTCAAGAAAGGAAACTCGGTCGTCCGCTATGGAGTTCTTTGGGATGTTAAAGCCTTAGGCTATGTGTCCGTTTGGGTAGGTAAGCAACTGATTGAAGGAAAGCCACTTACAGATAAAGTACCAGGTATTGAGCAATTTGAGGCAATTGAGGAAGGGTACCCTAAATATATCCCTGAAAAGAAGTGGGTACTACTTGGTCCACCTTTAATATTCAATGAGAAAAATATAGATAAATATCATTTCTAAACTCTATTGTAAACCCCTAATTCGTCTAGGAGATAAGGTTAATATATATATATATATATATGCCACTTGGCTCCGGGGTAAACCCGGAGCCGTCTCTGAGTATACACTCTACTGGCCTTCGCAGGCCTGATGAGGGGAGAGCCTTCTTAATGGCGGAATTAATGGAATTAAAGGGTATAAGCAAGGAATTTGGAGGCGTCAAGGCCCTAGTAGATGTAGATTTTGAGCTGAGGTCAGGCGAGATTCATGCCTTAGTCGGGAAGAATGGAGCGGGTAAGAGTACGCTTGTCCAAATCCTTTCCGGGGTAATAAATCCAGATAAAGGTAAAATTTTTTATAGAGACCAAGATGTAACCTGCTGGAATAACCGGCAAAAACGACTACGGATTTCCCACGTATTTCAACATATACAATATTTTCCAGAGCTTCCTGCTGGAAAGAATATCTTCATTGGTAGGGAAGAGGTCGATCGCTACGGTAGACTTAAGTGGGATCAAATGTATGGGAGTCTGGAAGATATTTTATCTAAATTCGGCATCGATAAACAGATTCTTTATCGGCCGATGAGAGAGCTTTCTGTAATGGAAAGAGAAATCATCGCAATTGTAGAAGCCCTTTCCAAAAATTCAGAGATATTCATTTTTGATGAGCCTACTGCTGCGTTAGGAAAAGATGAGGCTGAGCAACTTCTATCGGTAATTCAGGACCTTAAGGCCAAAGGTGCGGCTATTGTCTATATTAGTCACCGTCTTGAAGAAATTATAGGATTTGCAGACTATGTAACGGTACTACGTGATGGTCGAAAGATCTCCACTGATTCCATGGCTTCTATAACTAAAGAGCAGATCGTACACAAAATGGTTGGTGAAAAGATAGGACACATTTATCCTCACCGAACTACCCAACATCGTGGCTCTGTTTTACTGAAGGTGAGCCAGCTAACTAAACGTTCTGTTTTTGAAAACATTACATTTGAAATACACGAAGGGGAAATCTTAGGACTAGCTGGGCTATTAGGTGCGAAACGAACAGACATTGCTCAAGCTATATTTGGCACGATAACCTATGATTCGGGTACAGTTGAGATTGAAAGAATCTCCTTGCCTAAGCATAGTCCCGCGCTCTCCATCGAAAAAGGTCTAGTGTACTTACCTGAGAACAGGCAAGAAGACGGTTTAATCCTTAGTACAAGCATCCGAGAGAATATCACTTTGCCAATCCTTCGTCAATTCGGTGGGAATGGTTTTTTAAACCGCATTGTAGAACGGAAGATCGTTCAGGATAGTATCGACCGTCTAGGGATTAAGGCTGAAGATATTGATACTTTAGTAAATCATTTAAGCGGTGGAAATCAACAAAAAGTCTTATTCGCTAAATGGCTCAACACCTCTCTGAAAGTGTTAATGCTTGACGAACCAACCCAGGGTATTGACGTTGAGGCGAAAGCAGAAATCCACCGCATCCTCGGCGATCTTGTTAATCATGGCATAGGAATCCTTCTTATATCTTCTGACCTGGAGGAGCTCATAGCTATGAGCGATCGAATCATCGTCGTCCACGAAGGGCGGATAATCTCCGAATTTACAGGTAGTGAAGTGACTATCGAAAAAATCCTGCTCGCCGCTATGGGGGTGCAACAATGAATTCTTCTGGACCCGTACGCAAGACCCCCAGGTCAAATCAGTTTGGCTCAATGCTATACGAACGAGAAGTCCTTGCCCTTTTGGTAGCGATAATTATGTGGGTTGCATTTGGGTTGATAAATCCACGTTTTCTGACATGGGCAGGCATAACTGACATTATTTTTTCCTCAACAGTTATTGCAGCCGGGGCTCTTGGGAGCAGCATGGTTATTATAGCGGGCGAATGGGATCTCTCTGTCGGTTCGATGTTAGCTTTGCAGGCGACCATTATTGCGCTACTCGCTAGCTCAAATGTGGTTACCAATCTATTTGTTATGATCCTGGTTGTGATAGTAATCGGAATGGTGCTTGGTTTCATTAATGGGATTCTGGTATCGTTTGGGGGACTTTCTTCGATTATAGTTACCATTGGTACTATGTTTGTTTACCGAGGTCTGTGCTTGATAATAGCTGGTGGACGATGGTTTACCAGTCTACCAGCGTGGTTAACTAGTGTCGGTCAGGTATCAACATTTGGTATAAGGCCTTCTCTCATCATTATCCTTGTTCTTACTGCAATATTATCTCTTTTCATGAGCCAAACAAGACTAGGGCTTTGGATTTACGCTTTAGGTGGGAATGAAAACGCACTACGTCTAAAAGGGATAAATGTACGCTGGGTAAAAGTATTAGTTTTCTGTACTACCGGGGTACTAGTTGGTGTGGCCGCATTGATTTTGGCTGGTCAGTATGGGTACGTGCAGACTGATATTGGCTATGACTACGTCATGGCCACCATTGCAGCAGCGATTGTTGGAGGTACCAGCGCCTTCGGCGGTCGAGGTCGTATAGGCGGAGCTATTATTGGAGCGCTGTTAATTGGAATCATGAAAACAGGATTGGTTGCTATAAACATTCCAGCCCAATGGTATAACGTAGTGCTCGGCATCCTGATCTTACTTTCAATGACCAGGGAAATGCTACAGAAACGTACCTGAGCATATGAGGAGTGGTGAATTGAGCATGGTCAAAGAAGCTATGGCAGCCAAGCGTGAATCTTTACTACTCATAATCCTGGTGGCCTTGATTCTTTTATTTGGAGGGCTCTCGCCTAACTTCCTTGTTCCGTACAGCTTCACTGTAATGAGCCAGTATCTAGCGGAAATAGGGTTACTATCCTTGGCTATAACTATAGGGCTCATTAGTGGGCTTCTTGATCTGTCAATAGGTTCGATCTTCGGGCTTTCTGCTGTTTCTATTGGCTTACTGGCTAAGACCGGATTAAATATCTGGGTGTCAGCATTTCTTGGAGTTATAATTGGCATGGTAGCTGGCGGATTGAATGGAATCCTGGCAGCCTTTACGCCCATTCCCCCATTGATTATTACTCTGTCTACTCAATTCATCTTTGCAGGGATTAGTCTAGCACTAACTCGCGGCAACCCAGTCACTGGTCTCCCTGAAAATTATTCGTTCATAGGCCAGACTCAGATTGGTCCGGTACCACTGCAACTACTAGTTTTTCTAATCGTTACGATTGCCTCTTCAATTCTTATGCAGTACATGGGGCTAGGACGCAAGATGCGCCTCATGGGGAAAAGTAACCGTGTTGCATGGTTTTCTGGTGTCAACGTCCCTATGGTAAAGATCATGGTCTATGTGTTATCCGGCTTTCTTAGCGCTTTAGCCAGTATTATTCTTACTTCAAGAGTAATGACAGCTAGGCCGGATGCTGGCCAGACTCTAGGGTGGACAATCCTGACAGTAGCTTTTTTAGGCGGCGCTTCCCTGGAAGGGGGTACTGGTACGATCCTAGGGGCATTATTCGGTGCCATGATTATTGTGATATTATCTACAGGGATCGAGGTTGTCGGTTTAGATATCGGCCAGCGGTTGTTGACTCAGGGTTTGGTTTTGCTGGTTGTAGCAGGAACAGGTAGACTTCTTAAAATCAAGGATTAGAGTAAGGGGGAAATGAATATGAGTAGTGATTTCATCCATACGCTATCCAATATATTAAGTAATCTGGAGTTTGTTGATTTAAGTCACCGATTAGAGGAGGATATTCCAACTTTCCCAACACATTCCCATTTTTATCATTTGAAATGGGAGAATCCTGATGATCCCGCTACGATGTTTCAATTCATGATGCATGAACATAATGGTACCCATGTCGATGCTCCAGCCCATTATCTAAGGGAAGGTGTAGGGAATAGGGAGGATGCATGGATTGATGCTATTCCGCTCCAAACTCTCATTGGCCCTTGTAAGGTTCTTCAATTAGCAGGATTCGATAACCGTAATCTCTTATCCAAGTGCCATATTGAGGACTGGGAAGCTAATCACGTTCGAATCCAGAAAGATGATATTGTACTCTTGAATTTCGGCTGGCATAAACGTTGGACTACCTCTAAGGAAAGATATCAGTTCGCTAAAGATTGGCCGGGGCTCACGAGGGACGCGGCCCTTTACCTAGCCGAAAAAGAGGTTAAGGCTGTGGGGACCGATTGCATTGGACTCGATTGTTGTGGTAGTACCGAAATACCAGCTCATGATGTGTTACTTGCTCGCAACATATTAATCATGGAGAATTTAGCAAATCTTGATTTATTACCGGATGAAAGCTTCTTCATCGCTTTTCCGCTAAAAATTAAACAAGGTTCTGGGTCTCCTATACGGGCGGTTTCCCTTATACCCAAGACAGGGGGATCGATGACGTAGCTTCTCACCGAAAATGTAAGGATAATTAAATATAGGGAGTGGGATCAGGTGGTTTGTAGAAATAGTATTAGTAACGAATTCCGGCAAAGATGGGTTAAACTGAAGGAAAAAATGATTACGAGGGGGCTAGATCTTCTCTTTATTTATTCCAATGACCGTGCTGTATTTGGTCCTGGAAATATACGGTACCTGTCAAATTTCCCTGTACACTTTGAACACGCAGCGATCATTATGCCAAGATTCGGGGAACCCATCTTGGCAGTCGGACCGGAAACAAGGGAATATGCTGAGTTAAGTTCCGAAGTTAAAGATATACGGGTAATTAAAGAGTTCGCCATTCCCGATGAAGAATATCCTTATACCAGTATGACCTCTTTATCAGCGATCTTGGAAGAAATCAGGTCAAACTCGGGCAACGAGGTAAGGTCAATAGGCCTCATTGGCTTAGATTTATTGCCCTGGTCCCTCTATCAGGTTCTTGAAAATACTCTTCTATCGAACCGACGGGTGGAAAACGCCGAGGACATTTTGATAGATATGAGATCGATTAAAAGTCAATATGAAATTGAAATAATTGAAGAAGGGTATGCGATTGCCGATAAAGCAATGGAGGCCTGTGTCGAAGCCGTTCATGTCGGGACAACAGAGTTGGCTATTGCTGCGGCTGGGGAAGCAGTGATGAGAAAGCTAGGTGCCGAGGGGTATGCGATAGATACAATCGTTGCTAGTGGTAAACAAAGAACCTATCCGATTGTAGTCCGTCCTTCTGATCGTAAAATTGAGAAAGGCGATGTGGTTTTAATCACTATGGGTCCTCGATATAAGGGGTACAATCCTGCGATCGGTCGACCTGTGATCGTGGGGGATGCACCGGAAGTAATTATCGAGGCAATGCAATTAGCATTAAAAGCTCAGCATGCCGCGGAGGCAGCCTTACGCCCCGGCGCCATCGGGTGTGACGTGGAGGGAATGGCCCGTAAAGTCTTAGCGGAGGCTGGGCTTGAGCAATACTTTGTTTATGCCGGGGTGCATAGTGTTGGGCTAGCCGAATTTGAGCCTCCGATCCTTTCCCCCAAAAGTAACCTGCAGGTGAAGGAGAATATGGTCTTGTCCATCGATATCCCACTTTTCCTTACCCCATGGGGTGGATTCCGTTACGAGGATGGATTCGTCGTTACCAGCGATGGTTGTCGACGATTGAATCATTTCCCGCGAGAGATCATTAAAGTTTAATCCATACAGTGAGGGACCCTTATGGTGGGCACTCCCGGCTACATGAGATGGTCTTGGCACCACACTATACAGTCCGAACAGGGGAAGATACAGCCATTCCTACGGCTTGGAGTGCCTTCCCGCAAACCCCCGGCAGGGGAAGACGTAGACGATAACGTTGACCCTCTTGTTCTACCTACATTTCGCACCCCTCAGGGGTATGTGGGGACATTTTCTGAGGTCATATGTGAAGATGGGACGGTAGCGCCCGTGTAATAGCGTAAAAAGTAGAAGGGGCCCGGGAAAGAGGAAGGCCCCCCTTGATAGATGAGGTTTTATTAAACCTCCCGTTCGCCCCTTGTGCCCGGTCGGAAGGCCGGGCTTTTATGTTTTATCTAAATTCCAAAAGAATCTCCTCATAGCTATTGACATATTCAATAATTATTGATATAGTATAAGTGATGAAAGGAAATTGCAGGAGGGAAACGAAATGACAAACAGGGCATTCGGAATTGAAATAGAGGCTTATGGAGTGAGCCAGTTCGAGCTAGAGGACAGACTCCGGCAGGCTGGGATACAGGTAAGGGTTGAAGGGTACAACCATAGCACCAGGGAACACTGGAAAATAGTTAGCGACGGCTCAATCCAAGGCCCGGACTCGTTCGAACTAGTCAGCCCTCCACTGAGCGGAGAAGAAGGACTCAATCAGATTAGGACAGTATGCCGGGTGCTGGATGAGGTAGGCGCGAAGGTTAACAAGTCGTGTGGCTTCCATGTCCACCACTCGGCGGCAGACCTGACACCAAAGGCCCTGCAGGCATTGATCGGACTATACACTAGGTTCCAGGGCGCGCTAGACGAGATAGTAGCAAAGAGCCGCCGCGGTAATAACAATACATACTGCCGGGCCCTTAGCAATGAACTATACTACAGGGCCCTCAGGCGGGATGACTTACAGGGTATTGTATGTTGCCAGGATAGTAGGTATTATAAACTTAACCTGCAAGCATATCTGAGGCATGGCACGATAGAGATTCGGCACCACCAGGGCACCGTGAATGCTGACAAAATAATAAACTGGATCAGGTTGACCCAGGCGATAGTTGAGGCGGCGGTGAGGTTAAACCACAGCAAGCTGAGCTTGGACAACCACACGGGCCGTCTGGATCACGACAGGTGGCACTTCTGGAACACAGTGAAAAAGGTCTTGGATGCAGGTGAATTCGAGGAGCTAAGGGCATACTACGGGCAGCGGCGCAAGGAGCTCGCCGCTGCCGCCTAGAAAGGCGGTAATGACTATGAAGGTGGTTACATACGAGGGACAGGTCATAGAAGGGACTCCGGAGAAAATAGTCCAAAAGCTAGCGGATACCAGTTTTACTGATTCTGGGATGCCCGGCCCTGAATATATGCGGACGGTAGCCCGCAGGATAGCGGCCTTGCATGGCGAGGAGCAAGCAGAGGAGATAGAAGACCCGGAAGGATTCCTCCGGGTTATGGAGCGGTATGGAGTGCTGCGGATAGAAGAGTAGATACCATAGGGCACTTATCGTCGATAGAATTCTGCTCAAAAAATCTAAATAAATTCATTCTGTCTTATTGACATATTCAATAATAATTGATATATTAAAAAGGGAAAGGAGATACACCAAAGGAGGCAGTCCTAATGGATAGTAAACAGAAACTTGGAATACTACAGGCCGAGATGGAGGAAGTTAAGCGGGTGATCAAGAGGGTTGAGGATGCGGCATATAGTACCGGCAACCTTGATGAGGTAGTGGGAGCGACCGGAGACTATGGAGTAATCCTGGATGCACTGAGGGAGAAAGAAAATTCCATACGATGGTCGATAGAAGTGGTGCATAGAGAGATTAGGGAAGCCACCGAGGGTGAAGAAGATTTACTGAGCCAGTTAGTCAGATAAAATACAGAGCCCGTCGGGAGCCTGAATCCTGGCAGGCAATAAGAGGTGGTACAATGTTAATAACATTTGGAGAGGCCGCCCGTAGGTGGAAGATAGATATTTCGACTTTGCATAGGGCGCACCAGAGAGGAGAGCTGCCTGCCCGGCAGTCTGCTGGGTCCTGGCTTTGCGAGGAGGAGGATGTCCGGGCCGTTTTTGGTGAGGAGAATCCTCCGGAGGGTTGGGTAACGATCCCTGAAGCAGTCAGACTCCTGGGCATTACCAAGGCAGCGGTGTACTCAAAGGTGAAACGTGGAATACTGCCTTCGGTGAAAGCCCAGGGCATTTTATGGGTTCCGCGGCCATAAAGAAGGACTTTTACGTTTCTTATCATGCCTATGAGGGATTGAAATGATATTGTGTTTGTTACAGGATTTACTATCATACTTATAAGGATTCCCTTTTTTGGATCCGGTTTTAGACCGGATTTTTCGATGTATCCTATGGAAACCTTTGTATCACTTGTTGACATCGTGATCAAAACCTGATACGGTTGGAATTGAATGAAAATCCTCCTGCATGTGGGAAGGGATATTGAAATGACAGCTATGCAGAAGTGGACGAAGGAGTCTGTTGTGGAGGCTATCCATGCACGGTCTAAGAAAGGGCTGGCACTAAATTATCAAGCTGTTGTAAAGGACGATGAACCGCTTACAGGTGCCGCCAGGCGATATTTCGGCTCCTGGAATACAGCGTTACAAGCGGCTGGATTTGACCCGGCAGCGATAAAAAGGGAGGCAAGGAGTGGACTTCGCAGATCGCGCGGCTCCTGGACTAAGGAGGATGTAATCGAGGGTATTCGTAGAGCGGCGGCGGAGGGTCAAGACCTCTCGGCGCATAGGATGCAACAGTGGGACCCTTCTTTAGTGGCTACGGGCCAGCGGCTATTTGGTTCCTGGGCCGATGCACTCAAGGCCGCAGGATACGCGCCTGACCTAATTTACAGGGCTCGTGTGTGGACGGATGATGAAATCCTCAAGCGTGTCAAGTATTTAGCCAAGTATGGCGCTGACCTGACTGACCGGACTGCATCCGGATACGACAAAGGTCTCTATGCCGCGGCCATAAAACATTTCGGGTCATGGGCTTCTGCCTTGGAACGGGCGGGAGTTCCACCTGAGCGGCGCACGGCGAAGTGGTCGAAGAATAAGGTTTTGGAGGCTATCCGTAATGGTAGGCGTGATGGCACGATTAAAGCTATAGCTCTGGATTATTTCCCTTCATGGGCAACGGCCCTACGGAAGGCAGGTATCCCGGAAGATAAGGCACAAGAAGTCGGCAACCGTATCCGTGAACGACGGGAGGCTCTGGGTATGAGCCAGGGTGAGTTAGGCCGGTTCTTAGGGTATAGTCATAGGACCATTTCGATGCTGGAACTTGGGCAGCTCCGTGATCCGCGGGTAAGTGTGGCATTGAAGCTGGCGAAGGCACTGAAGTGTAGTGTTGAGGACATCTTCTATACTGAGGAAAAGGAAATATTATTCTAAAGTAGCCCGGTCGAAGGATCGGGTCATTACTTATCCCTGAGAACCATCAGGTATGGCTCCAGGGCGGCAAGATGTACCGTGCTTGGTGTGCGTTTTCCTTTCTCCCAGGTGGCTATGGTGTGTACATCCACTCCAATGGCCCTTGCGAATTCGACCTTCGCCAGCCCGTGGAAAAGGCGGGCTTTCCTTATGCGCTGCCCGAGCGTTTCCTCGGGCAGGGTCTCGAAACCGCCTAAATAAGGTATTGGGACGTCAAGAGTCTGGGACAGAATCCGAAGAGTAGGCATGGAGGCCGGTTCTTTCCCGGCTTCGATCCTGCCTATTGTTGCACAGTTCAAACCGGTGATGGAAGCTAAGTCGCGGATGGTCATGCCCTTCGCTATCCTCGCCCGCCTGAGCCGCAGCCCTGGTGTGTTGCCTGGCCATTCCTGCCTTAATACCCACGGTGGCATATCTTTCTGTCTGGTTATCACAATTTCAAGGTTGTTGTCTTCACGGGCACGGGTTGGACGTTGCTATAAGAGTAAAACGAGCAGGATACCAGACGGATCCTGAGGCTCTCGATATGGTTATTACGCCATCTTCCAGGGGCTGGCGCAGGGACTCCAGGACATTCCTGCGAAACTCGGGGAGCTCGTCCAGGAAGAGCACGCCCCGGTGGGCGAGGCTTATCTCCCCCGGTCGCGGGATTTTGCCCCCGCCGATCATCCCTATGTCGGATGCGGTATGATGGGGGGCCCTGAACGGCCTCGCTGCGATCAGCCCGCTATCGGGCGAGATGAGGCCGGCTATGCTGTAGATCTTGGTGACCTGGATCGCCTCATCCCTCTCCAGCGGGGGGAGAATGGTTGGTATGCGTTTGGCGAGCATGGTCTTGCCCGATCCCGGGGGGCCTATCATAAGGAGGTTGTGCCCGCCTGCCGCGGCCACCTCGAGGGCCCGCTTGGCGTGCTGGTGGCCTTTTACATCGCTGAAGTCGACATCGAATTCGATGCTAGGCGAGGCCCCGTTGCTGCCGGCCGGGATCGGGGTGGGAGCGGAGGATGATGCGTCCAGTTCGCCGGCCAGGAAGGACAGCACTTCATTGAGGCGCCTGAAGGGATAGACCTTTATGCCTTCAACTACCGAAGCTTCCCGCGCGTTACCGGCGGGCACGATGATGCCGGGCCAGCCCTCGCGTTTTGCTACCTCAGCTATGGGGAGGATGCCTGTTGTGCCGCGGAGCTCCCCATCGAGGGAGAGCTCGCCGACGATGAGGTATTTTGAGGTGGCCTCCTCGGGGATATCGCCGCACGCCGCCACGATCCCAATTGCTATTGGAAGGTCGAAGCAGGTGCCTTCTTTTCTGATTGTTGCGGGCGCGAGGTTGACTGTTATGCGCTTTACCGGGAATTCGCGCCCCGAGTTTTTGAGGGCCGCTCTGACGCGTTCTTTGGATTCGCGGGTTATGGTGTCGGGCAGGCCGACGATTTCGAAACAGGGGAGCCCCTGGGCGATGTCGACCTCGATCCTGACTACGTAGCCTTCTATTCCGAGGACTGCACCGCTGAAGGTCTTCGCGAGCAATGTGTCCACTCTCCTTTCCTTTCCCATCTTATCCTATACCTTGTTAACGTAGAGCCCTCACAGGGTGAAAGCATTGCGGATCAACTCGATGCGGGGAGGATACCCCGGCCCGGACCCATCAAAAATCACATAGACCACATCGAACCTGCAGCCTCGGGTCGCCGCGTCCGCCCTGTGCGCCGAAAGATACAACATAGCCGATCGTATAATCCTCCGGCGCTTCTCCCGCGTTATATGCTCACCTGGCTGGCCATAAGCGAAGCTCCTCCTGGTCTTCACCTCGACGAAGCACGTTACCGCCCCATCCCGGGCTATGATATCGATCTCCCCGCATGCACAACGATAATTGCGCTCGAGGATGACGTAACCATAACTTGAAAGGTAATGCGCTGCAAGCTCCTCTCCCTGCGCACCAAGGTCTCTAGAAGATGCCGGCATAGTCTTCAATCCCTATTTCATAATTGGATTTCCATAATTAGACAGGTAAATATTCGATGCCTTTATGTAATATCCTCCCACCAAATGAATTAAATGTAATAAAGATGCATGGAAATTCATTGATTCGGAAGGAGACGCAGGCTGAATGTTGAAGTATAACACGGGCTGCAAAAAATAAGATGGATACGAAGAATACGATGGATACGATGGATATAAGGGCAAATTGCCGACTGCCTGCAGGCTTCCGGGATCGTGGGCCTGTGTGCGCGGGGCTTGAGGTATTGTGGGGGGACGGATCTTGGACGACGACCGCGAACGCAAGTATTGGGTCGCGCTGAATATGGTTCAGGGAATAGGGAGCGCCAGGCTTCATGCCCTGGTGACGCACCTGGGCTCGGCCGAGGCCGCTTGGCACGCCCCCTTTGAGGAACTGAGACGGGTTCCCAATATCAGGGATAGCGTTGCCTCCCGAATCGTCGAGCGCCGCAGCGAGGTCGATCCCGACCGCGAGCTGGAAAAGGCCGCCGCGCTCGAGGTCGACATCCTCACATTCAGGGATGAAGCATATCCAGGGCTCCTATCGCGAATATATGACCCACCGCCCGTCCTGTATGTCAGGGGCTCCATTGTGCCGCAGGACAGCCTGGCGGTCGCGGTGGTTGGATGCCGCAGGCCCACGTCATACGGGCTGTATGTTGCCGAGCGACTCGGCTATGAGCTGGCGAGGCGGGGTATAACGGTCGTGAGCGGCATGGCGCGTGGGATCGACTCTGCGGCTCACAGGGGGGCCCTGAAAGCCCGGGGCCGGACGATAGCCGTGCTCGGCTGCGGGGTTGACATATGCTACCCGCCGGAGAATTCCAGGCTGGTGCGGGAGATAGCCGATTCGGGCGCCGTGGTGAGTGAGTTTCCACTCGGGATGGGGCCAATCGCCCTCAACTTCCCCGCCCGCAACAGGGTTATAAGCGGGCTCTCCCTCGGGACGGTCGTGGTGGAGGCGGGGCCGAGGAGCGGGGCTCTCATAACGGCCGATTTTGCGCTGGAGCAGGGGCGGCAGGTTTTCGCGGTGCCAGGCGACATCCGAAGGGAGACTTCGAGGGGCTCACACAGGCTCCTTAAGGAGGGAGCCACACTGGTGGAGGGGGTGGATGATATCCTGAGCGAGCTAGGCCTCAGCCTTGAGCCTGCTGGCCTATTCGACCGGCCGGCCGTCGGTCGATCTACTGAATTTTCATCTTCTACAACATCTATTGAATCTATTGAGGCCACCGGTGAGGATGTCTTCCCCGGCGGGCTTGAGCCGGTTGCGAGGCGGCTGCTCCAGGTCCTGGGGGATGAGCCCCTAGTGGTGGACGAAATAGCTCGAAGAGCGGGTATCGATGCCTCCCTAGTGGGCGCATCGCTTATCGCGCTCGAGGTCGACGGGTGGGTGAGGGCGTTGCCGGGTAATGCTTATATGAAGTCACCAGGGTAGGCTGGCCCTACTGATAACCAGCGGGCAATAATCAGCAGGGTGATGGGGAGGATGGATTCTCATGATGAACGAGAAGGTTCTAGAGATAGTCAACCTGCTCATAAAGCTTATATTAAAGGAGGAAAAGTCCCCTGCTGGCGAGGTGACGCTCGTGCGGGATTTGCTTTCGAGGGGGTACGATCCTGCTGAGATTGACGCGGCTTTTGGAATCATCTTCTCGGCCCCCGGGGAAAAGGAGAGCCCGAGGACGTTCCCGTCGCACGAGGTGCTGAACGCCCCAAGACCTAAGCCTCACCGGGTATTAAACCATGCTGAACGGCTAAAACTAACCCTCGAGGCCCAGGGCTTTCTCGAGGGCCTGACATATACCGGTCTGGTCCAGCCCGAGGAGCTCGAGGATGTTCTTTTATACGCCCTCCAGCTCGATACCGACGAGGTTGGGGTATTTGAAGTATCGTGGCTTCTGGAGAAGACTGTAAAGGATCCAAACAGGCTCGCTATAATAACAGGCCCTGATGACGGAGACGGAGATGAAGCCTTCTCCGATATCAAGCAGGGCAATAGAATGGTCAACTAGGAAACCAGGGACAGTTAACTGACCGGGTTTGAGGAGTAGGAGTGTGATTCATGTCGAATACGCTTGTAATTGTCGAGTCCCCTGCCAAGGCGAAGACTATAGGTAAATTCCTAGGCAGGGGATATACAATTAAGGCATCAATGGGGCATGTCCGTGACCTGCCCCGCAGCCAGATGGGTATAGATATTGAAAATGGCTTCGTCCCAAAGTATATTACAATACGCGGCCGTGGCAAATCCATTTCCGAATTAAAGGAGGCCGCCAGGGGCGCGCGCAGGGTTCTTCTCGCGACGGACCCCGACCGGGAGGGTGAGGCGATCTCGTGGCACTTGAGCCAGCTCCTCGATATTGATGAGGCAAAGCCGTGTAGAATAGAATTCCATGAGATTACGAAGAGGGCGATTCTCGATGCAGTCGCAAATCCGCGCGCGATAGATATGGACAGGGTCGACGCCCAACAGGCGCGGCGAATTCTCGATAGGCTTGTGGGCTACAAGTTGAGCCCTCTCCTCTGGAAGAAGGTCAGGCGGGGCCTGTCGGCTGGAAGGGTCCAGTCCGTCGCAGTGAGGCTGATTTGCGACCGGGAGCGCGAAATCGCGGAATTCGTCCCCGAGGAGTACTGGTCTATCGAGGCTACCTTTCGCCCCCGGGACAGGCAGGACGAGTTCACGGGCAAGCTCATAGAGAAGGAGGGCAAGAAGCTCAATATAGGGTCGGAGAGCGATGCAAGTTACATCGTTCGCGACCTTGACGGCGCCCCATATAAGGTTGCTCAGATCAAGAAGAAGGAGCGAAGGCGCTACCCTGCGCCTCCCTTTACCACCAGCACGCTACAACAGGAAGCGTCGAGGAGGTTTGGGTTCGGCTCGCGAAAGACGATGTCCATCGCCCAGCAGCTTTACGAAGGCCTTGATATCGGTGATGAAGGCAGCGTCGGGCTTGTGACATATATACGCACTGACTCAGTACGAATAGCCGGGGAGGCGATCCAGAGCGCGCGGAGCTATATCTTGCGGAGGTTTGGCGAGGATTTCTTGCCTTCGCAACCCCACCGTTATAAATCTAAAGAAGCTTCACAGGATGCGCACGAGGCGATAAGGCCGACGGATATATTGAGGGAGCCTGACTCCATAAAGCCGCATGTAACGAGGGACCAGTACAGGCTTTACAGGCTCATATGGGAGAGGTTTGTTGCGAGCCAGATGGAGGCGGCGGTATACGATGTTGTGAGCGTTGATATAACGGCGAGGGACTATCTTTTCAGGGCGACGGGCCAGACCGCGAGATTTCTTGGTTTCATGGTCCTCTATATCGAGGGGCGCGACGACGAGGCCGAGGAGCAAGAGGAGCGACTTCCCGAGCTCTCGGAGGGCGAAGACCTCACCCTGGTCAAGCTCACCCCCCTCCAGCATTTTACCCAGCCCCCTCCGAGATACACAGAGGCCATGCTGGTCAAGGCGCTCGAGGAGAAGGGCATAGGCCGTCCGAGCACCTATGCACCCATCATCGATACCATCATCAAGCGGGGCTATGTCAACCTCGAGGAGCGACGCTTCAGGCCGACGGAGCTGGGCATCATCGTCGTCGACCTGCTAAAGGAGTATTTCCCCGCCATAATTGATGTTCAGTTCACTGCAAATATGGAGAGCCAGCTCGACAAGATAGCAGAAGGGGAGCTTGAATGGGTCAGGGTTGTGGATGAATTTTACAGGCCTTTCCAGAGCACCCTCAGGAGGGCCGAAGAAGCCATGGAAAAGGTCGTCATACCTGATAAAACCACTGACGAGCTTTGCCCCGAGTGCGGTCGCAATCTGGTCGTAAAACACGGGCGCTATGGCGAATTCCTGGCCTGTCCCGGGTTCCCCGAGTGTAAATTCACAAAAAAGATCACCCGGGATATTGGCGTCGCCTGCCCCAAGTGCGGTTCTCCCATAGTGGAAAGGAGGACGAAGAAGGGGAGGAAGTTCTATGGCTGCAGCGCCTACCCCAACTGTGACTTCGTCGTCTGGAATCAACCCGTGGCGAAGAATTGCCCGCAATGCGGGGCATTCCTTGTTAAGAAGCACTTAAAGGGTGGGACGGTCTATGAGTGCTCAAGGGAAGGTTGCAACTACCGGGAAGATAGCGCATCCTGAGGTCATTGTCATCGGCGGAGGCCTTGCCGGAAGTGAAGCTGCGTGGCAGCTTGCGAGGCGCAATGTCAGGGTTGAACTCTATGAGATGAGGCCTTCGAAGATGACGCCCGCCCACCACACAGGGGATCTTGCGGAGCTGGTGTGCAGCAACTCGTTGAGATCAGACAGCCTCACAAATGCGGTCGGCCTCCTTAAAGAGGAAATGCGCAGGCTTGGATCGCTGATAATGGAATGTGCGGATCGCACGCGGATACCGGCGGGCTCGGCCTTGGCCGTAGACCGGAATGCCTTCTCGAGGCTTGTGACGCAAAGGATAGAATCGTGCAGGAATATATCGCTTATCAGGGAAGAAGTCAAGGCCGTGCCCGCGGACGGAGATGGCCCTGTAATCGTTGCCGCGGGGCCCCTAGCCTCAGAGGCTATAATATCGGCCATCTCGGACCTGGTCGGGGACGACTACCTTTACTTTTACGATGCCGTCGCCCCCATCGTTACCCTTGAATCGGTGGATTTTTCGCGTTGTTTTTGGGGATCTCGTTATGGCAAAGGAGGGGATGACTATGTGAATTGCCCGATGACCGAGGAGGAATATAATGCCTTCTGGGAGGCGCTCGTGACCGCAAAGACGATGGAGCCCAGGCCCTTCGAGAAGCTTGTCGTCTTTGAGGGGTGTATGCCCATCGAGGAGATGGCGAGACGGGGCCGGGAGGCGCTGACGTTTGGCCCCTTGAAGCCCGTTGGCCTGGTCGACCCTCGCACGGGGGAGCGGCCCTACGCCGTGGTGCAGCTCAGGAAGGAGAACGACCCCTGCACCCTCCTGAATCTTGTAGGGTTCCAGACGCGACTCCTATGGGGGGAACAAAAGAGGGTCTTCCGGATGATACCCGGGCTCGAAAAGGCCGAGTTTACCCGCTACGGCGTGATGCATAGGAACACCTTCATCAATTCCCCGCGTGTGCTGAGGCCCACTCTGCAGCTTAAAACCAGGGACTTCATCTTTTTTGCCGGCCAGATCACCGGCGTTGAGGGCTACGTCGAGTCAGCCGCATCCGGCCTGGTGGCCGGGGTGAATGCTGCCAGATTCGCCGCGGGGAACCCACCTATTATATTCCCACGAGAGACCGCTCACGGGGCGCTCTGTCACTATATATGCACGGCGGACCCTGAGCACTTCCAGCCGATGAACATCAACTTCGGTCTCATGCCCCCAATCAAAGGTCGCATAAAAAAGGAGATAGATAAAAAGATTAAGATTTCCGACCGGGCTCTACTTGCTTTGAAAAAAATCGAGGAAATTATGCTCGATGGGGTTGCTGAAATATTATAATTATGCTACAATTACTGTCTGATGAAAGTAAATCCTGTGGTTTCTTTGTTTCTTTGGGGACTTTGACAGCTCAGGATCATTTAAGCCAGCTTGTGGAAGCGGAAGACGGTGTGCGGGTTGTTTGACGGTTTTCTTCGGGAATTCTTGACATATATGACAGTTGAACGCAATGCATCGAAAAATACCATCGTCGGCTATGAGAGAGATCTCAGCGATTTCATCGAGTATATAAATGCCGCTAATCTCAGCGACCACATCGACCACCTGGCAATTCGAGGTTATCTGGCTCACCTGCAGTCAAGCGGGCATTCGAGGGCAACGATAGCGAGGCACCTGGCGGCGGTGAGGTCTTTTTTCAAATTTCTTTGTCGCCAGAATTACCTGGCGGTAAACCCGGCGAAGGGAGTCTCGACCCCGAAGCGGGAGAGAAAGTTGCCGAAGTTTCTACATATAGAGGAAATTTCTTCTCTTATGAATGCTCCAGATAATTCGCCGTTTGGTCTGAGGGATAAGGCTATCCTCGAGACTCTTTATGCCACGGGGATACGCGTGGGTGAGCTGGTCGGGGCGAATCTGGCGGACCTGGACACGGTTTCAGGCTACCTTCGCGTGCTTGGCAAGGGCTCAAAGGAAAGGGTGGTGCCCGTGGGCAGCAAGGCCATGGATGCTTTAGCTGTTTACCTCGGTGAAGCCCGACCCGTTATCCAGGATAGGGCGCGCAAGGTTTTCGGGCGCCAGCCGGAGGGAAGAGGTGGCGGGGGCGATGATGATGCGGAGGAGGCTATATTTCTTAATAAAATGGGCAACAGGCTCTCGGCGCGAAGCGTCCAGCGCATGGTGGATAAGTACATACGCCGGGCTTGCATCCGGGGGAAGATGAGCCCGCACGCCTTCCGTCATTCCTTTGCCACCCACCTCCTGGACCGCGGAGCGGATCTGAGGGCGGTCCAGGAGCTCCTGGGTCATGCGAATATCTCGACTACTCAAATATATACCCATGTTACCAGGGAGAAGCTCAAGACGATCTACAATCGGTCCCATCCAAGGGCATAGGCTGACCCGGGCTGGGCCACAGGAGGAGGCAGCTCCTTTGAATAACGCCTACCTAGCAACGACCATAGTGGCGGTAAAGCGGGACACCAAGATCGCGATGGCCGGGGACGGCCAGGTTACCTTCGGTAACACCGTCATGAAGCACAGGGCCAAGAAGGTCCGGAAGATCTATAAAGACAAGGTCCTGGCGGGCTTCGCTGGAGCCGCCGCAGATGCATTTACCCTTTTTGAGAAGTTTGAGGCCAAAATAGAGGAGTTTCATGGGAATCTCCCGCGGGCCGCAGTGGAGCTGGCCAAGGAGTGGCGGCTGGATAGGGCGCTGAGACGGCTCGAGGCCCTTCTTGTCGTCGCTGATCTGGATCACCTGCTGGTGATCTCCGGCAGTGGTGATGTAATTGAACCGGATGACGGGGTGATCGCCATAGGGTCCGGCGGGCCTTATGCCCTTGCTGCTGCGAGAGCTCTCATCAAATACTCTGACCTGAGCGCCAGGGAGATAGCCCTGGAGGCCATGAGGATAGCGTCTTCCATTTGTATATATACAAATGAGGAGATAATTGTCGAGGAGCTTTAGATATATGTGGAGATGTAATGGAGGAGGGTATCACGTGGAAAACCTGACTCCCAGGAAGATAGTGGAGGAACTCGATAAGTATATAGTCGGCCAGTCAGCCGCCAAGAGGGCTGTGGCGATAGCTTTGAGAAATAGATACAGGCGCCAGCAATTGCCGGAGGAAATCCGGGAGGAGGTCTTGCCGAAGAACATCCTGATGATAGGCCCCACTGGCGTTGGCAAGACCGAGATCGCGCGCAGGCTTGCGCGGTTAGCCGACGCCCCGTTTATCAAGGTTGAGGCCACAAAGTTCACCGAGGTCGGGTATGTCGGCAGGGATGTCGACTCGATAATTCGAGATCTCGTTGATATAGCAATACGCATGGTTAAAACCGAGCGCATGGCCACGGTTTACAGCAAGGCGGAGGCAGCCGTGGAAGACCGGATCCTCGATATCCTGGCTCCGCTGCCGACAAGGGAGGCCAATGTGAACCCATTTGCGGCACTGTTTGGGAATATAGGCTTCAACCGCGAGGATGATTCCCACTATGAGGAGAAGCGCTCGAGGGTCGAGCGAGAGCGCGAATCCCTCAGGTGGAAGCTCCAGGCGGGAGAGCTCGAAGATATGATCGTCGAGGTCCAGGTCGAAGATGCATCCCCACCCATGCTCGAGGTTTTCTCAGGGGCTGGCGTCGAGGAGATGGGCATAAACCTCCAGGATGTCTTCGGGAATATATTCCCCAAGCGTCAAAAGAAGCGCAAGGTGCCCATCCGCGAGGCTCGCAAGATCCTCGCGCAGGAGGAGGCCCAAAAGCTTATCGACATGGATGAGGCTGTGACTGCGGCTATCCGCCGCGTGGAGCAGTCGGGCATGGTCTTTATCGATGAGATCGACAAGATAGCAGGCAAGGACTATAGTAGCGGCGGCCCCGATGTTTCTCGGGAGGGGGTGCAGCGCGATATCCTTCCGATTGTTGAAGGATCGACGGTTATGACGAAGCACGGCCCGGTTAAGACGGACCATATACTGTTTATCGCTGCCGGTGCCTTTCATGTATCGAAGCCATCTGATTTGATACCTGAACTCCAAGGGAGGTTCCCCATCCGGGTTGAATTGGAGAGCCTGGATAAGGGCGACTTCAAGCGGATACTGACGGAGCCCAGAAATGCCCTTATTAAGCAATATACCGCCCTTTTAGCGACCGATGGAGTGGCAGTAGAATTCGATGAGACCGGCATAGAGGAGATAGCCGAGATCGCGGATCTTGTCAACCAGCAAACTGAGAACATCGGCGCCAGAAGGCTTCATACGATTCTTGAGAAGGTTTTGGAGGACCTATCTTTTGAAGCGCCTGACGTATCCGAGAGGAGGGTAGTGATTACCCGGGACTATGTCCAATCAAAGCTTGTAGATATAGTGAAAAACAGGGATCTCAGCCGCTACATCTTATAGCCGGTTTATGACCAGCCCGCTGAGGAGTAAAATGCGGGGTTTCGCGGATTTGCCGGGGTTTCGAGTTGCCGGGGTTTGGTGGGAACTTGGTAGGAAGGCCTGGCGGGGGCTGAGGCCTGGCAGCGGCTGGGGTTATGAGCTTAACCTAAATGGTCCTCACTTAACTTATAGTTTATAGAAGGGAGGGAGCGACCGGGCAAAAATTGGACAAGCAATCAAAAAGATCCCGGTTACCCCGGGGGTTTAATATCCGAGTGTTAAGGTTCGATATCTTACTTAGGAGTAGATTTAGGGAGGATGTTAAAGATGAGTGAGTTACTTGAAAAGACGCGGAGGATAAATAGATTTATCCAGGAATCTGCGAGGTATCCAGTGGATTTTAAAGAGATGGCTCAAGTCCTGTCCGACGAACTGGCTGCTAACGTGTATGTTGTTAGCAAGAAGGGAAAGGTGCTCGGATACGGGTTTGTGGAGGGTTTCGACTGCGAAACGATTGAGAGCTGCGTCTCCAATGGAAGCATGTTCCCGAAGGAGTACAATGATAGACTGCTGCGTGTCGTGGAAACCATAGAGAATTCCCGCGAGGCCACGCGCAAGTGCTTCCTCAGCGACGCAGTTGACTGCCCATTTGAGGAGAAGGTGTACACAATCGTGCCCGTCTACTGCGGCGGCGAGAGACTCGCAACTCTCGTCCTAGCCAGATTTGATGGGGATTTTTCCGATGATGATGTAGTCCTTGCGGAGTACGCTGCGACCGTCATAGGCATGGAGATAATGCGGTCAAAGAATGAAAAGATCGAGGGCGAGGCCCGCAAGAAGGCCGCAGTGCAGATGGCCCTGGATACGCTCTCCTATTCAGAGCAGGAGGCTGTTGAGCACATCTTTGACGAGCTCAACGGCGACGAGGGCCTGCTCGTTGCGAGCAAGATTGCGGATAAGGTTGGGATAACACGGTCTGTGATCGTCAACGCCCTGCGGAAGTTTGAGAGCGCCGGTGTGATCGAGTCGAGATCTCTGGGTATGAAGGGCACTTATATTCGCGTGCTCAACGATAAGCTCTTCGATGAGCTGGAGCGGCTCAGGAGCAGGCAGATAAGCAGGTAGGATGGGTTAAACTGAGAAGGCCGGTTAAAATGGGCCAGGTAGAGGGTGGATGAAAGGGCAACCGAAGGCTCCTGGGTAAATAAAGATGGCCGGAGGATTGCCGGTAAGGGGAGAGAAATTGTGGGTCAAAACACAATTTCTCTCTTTTTGTTATAGAACTTGTACTTGCTGGCATAATATGATATAGGACTGGCACATAGTTACCTGAAGTCTAGTTCAAAACGGAGGTGATGAAGGGGTATGCGGGGTATGGTTCCGGATAAGCGATCGTTTCTCTTCGGTATTGGAGTTGGGGCTCTTGCTGTCCTCGTTATAATCGCCGGTCTCGGGTACACGGTGCTGTCAAGGGGTGTGAGCCTGGCCATAGATTCTCAGAGGATTGCTGCCTTAGTCAGGACCCAGGTTGAGGAGGCGGCAAGGGCCGAGCTGCCCATTATAGCTGAGGATCTCAAGAAATCCGTGCCGGCTCAGATTGGGAAGAGCCCTATCAAGCTCGGGGATAGCAGCATCAGGATCTCGAACATCCAGATTTCACTGCCGAGCGCTTCGTTGAGACAGCTGGAGAACGAGCTAAACCGGCTGGCCGAAAGGTCAGCGCTCGCAACTATTGATACGATGAATTTCTCGCAGCTGGCTGAGTCGGTTGGCGCCATAACCCATGATGTGGTCCGCGAGACACTGAGGTCCGAGCTTGCGGGAAAGACCGTCAACGTGGTAGCCAGCAAGTGGATGGCGGTGCCTGTTGTCGTGCACGTAAGGTAAAACGCCAGGGTAATTTGAAAACGAAAACGGAGCCGGGGCGCGTTGCGATGGATCAAATGAGGTCCATCGCTATTTTTTCATTGATAAGGCATAGTGGTTGTGGTATACTACAATATAGTGTGATTACGCACGTCCCCGGACCCGCGCAATGGTGCCCTCTGGGTCTTGCGGGGGATGAAAGGGACGGAGGATAAAAAAACCACGCGGAGAGGGGGTGACGCAGATGGCGGTCGTCTCTATGAAGCAGCTCCTGGAGGCTGGTGTTCATTTCGGCCATCAAACGCGCCGCTGGAACCCTAAGATGGCGCCTTACATATTTACAGAACGAAATGGGATATATATCATTGATCTCCAGAAGACCGTAAGGAAGATCGATGAAGCCTATGAGTTTGTAAAGAAAGTGGCCAATGAGGGCGGGAGGATCCTTTTCGTGGGCACTAAGAAGCAAGCCCACGATACCGTGAAGGAAGAGGCTGAGCGGTGCGGGATGTACTATGTAAATGAGAGGTGGCTCGGCGGGACACTCACCAACTTCCGGACCATCAAGAAGCGAATCGAGAGGTTGAAGCTCCTCGAGAAGATGGGGGAAGACGGGTCCTTCGAAGTGCTGCCGAAGAAGGAGGTACTAATTCTCATGAAGGAGAAGGAAAAACTTGAGAAATTCCTCGGCGGCATACGCGATATGGAGAAGCTACCCGACGCTCTCTACGTTGTTGACCCGCGCAAGGAAAAGATCGCCGTGGCGGAGGCCAGGAGGCTTGGTATACCTATAGTCGGCATCGTTGATACAAACTGTGACCCTGACGAGGTCGATTACATTATCCCAGGCAATGATGACGCCATACGGGCTGTAAAGCTCATCACCAGCAAGATGGCGGATGCGGTTCTCGAGGGCCTTGAGGGTCGCGACGCGGCTCTCGTCGCTGGTGAGGGCGAGGGTGAGAGCGAGATTATAGGCGAGATCGGCGATTACGATGTGGAGGAGGAATATGTCCCGGTTGAGGGCGATGTAGTGGAGGTTCCTCTCGATGTCGATGTCGAGGAGTTTGTTCCTCAGGGCGAGCACGAGGCGCATGACGAGGAACGCTAATGGGATCAGGCCGATAATAGTAAGGTGACAGGTAGCCGGGGTTCCGGGCAGCCTTTTGCAAAGGGGGCTAGAGGGTTATCGTGGAGATTGCTGCTTCTGATATCAAGGAACTCAGAGAGCGCACCGGCGCCGGTATCATGGAGTGCAAGAAGGTCCTAGCGGAGACCGGCGGCAATATGGATAAGGCGATCGCCCTCCTCAGGGAGAGGGGGCTGGTTAAGGCCGCGAAGCGAGTCGGGAAGGTCGCCGCTGAAGGGGTCGTAGATTCGTACATCCACATGGGCGGCCGGATCGGCGTGCTCGTCGAGGTAAACTGCGAGACGGATTTTGTAGCTCGCACCGATGAGTTCCGTGCCCTGGTCAAGGAGATAGCAATGCAAATCGCCGCAGCTAGGCCGATGTATGTAAAACCGGAAGACGTGCCTGAAAACTTGCTCAACGAGGAGAGGGAGATCTACAGGGCTCAGGCGCTGAACGAGGGAAAGCCCGAGCGCGTTGTGGATAAAATCGTTGAGGGCAGGATCGAGAAGTTCTACAAGGAGGTCTGCCTGATCGAACAGCCCTATATACGCGACCCTGAGAGGAGCGTGCGCGACCTGGTTGCCGAGCTCACGGCCAAGGTCGGGGAGAATATAACGGTGCGGCGGTTCGCCAGGTTTGAGCTCGGTGAGGGAATCGAAAGAGAAGCGCAGGGTTGCGGCGTCCAGGCGCAAGCACAACCTGAGAAATAAGCCTGGCATTTCTCAAAGAAGAGAACACGAGAGTGTTCTCTTCTTTAGGAGTGATAGTGGAAAAGAGATATAGTGGGAGCTGGGTTGCTTTGCAGAACAAACCCAAATATAGGCGCGTTGTGCTGAAATTGAGCGGCGAGGCCCTCGCCGGCTCGCTCGAGTATGGTATAGACCTCGATATGGTGAAACACGTGGCGGATGAGATAAAGGAAGTCTTTGATCTTGGGGTGCAGATCGGCATCGTGGTGGGCGGGGGCAATATCTGGAGGGGCGCCGAGGGCGCCAGACACGGCATGGACCGCAGCACCGCCGATTATATGGGGATGCTGTCGACGGTCTTGAACGCCCTATGCCTCCAGGACGCGCTCGAGAAGCTTGGTATAGACACTCGCGTCCAGACTGCCATCGAGATGCGCCAGATTGCCGAGCCTTATATAAGGAGGCGCGCCATCCGTCACCTGGAGAAGGGGAGGGTTGTCATATTCGCGGCCGGGACCGGCAACCCGTTTTTCTCGACGGATACTGCAGCTGCCCTGCGGGCCGCGGAGATCGAGGCCGAGGTTATCCTCATGGCCAAGAGGGTTGACGGGGTCTACGATTCCGACCCCCTCAAAAACCCCAATGCTACGATGTTCACCGATTTGACCTACCTTGACGTGCTCAAGAGAGGCCTCGGGGTGATGGATTCAACGGCCACTTCCCTCTGCATGGATAATGAGATTCCGATTATCGTCTTCAATTTGAACCACAGGGGTAACATTAGGAGAGCTGTACTTGGCGACCAGGTTGGGACGATTGTAAGGAGGGAATAGGGGATGACCAGGGAGGTGCTGAAGCGCACCGAGGACAGGATGAAGGGTGTTATTGAGGCTATAAAGAAGGAGTTCAGTGCCATAAGGACTGGACGCGCAAATCCTGCGCTTCTCGACAGGATAACCGTGGAATGCTATGGCTCGACCCTTCCCATTAATCAGGTGGCGACAATCAGCGCGCCCGAGCCACGGCTTCTCATGGTTCAGCCATGGGATAAGAGCGTATTGAGTCAGATCGAAAAGGCGCTTTTGAAGTCAAACCTGGGCCTCACGCCCGTAAATGATGGGAGCGTCATACGCCTCGCCCTGCCGCAGCTCACCGAGGAGAGGCGACGGGAGCTTGTTCGCCTCGCGAAGAAACAGGCGGAGGACATGCGGGTAGCTGTGAGAAATCTGAGGCGCGAGGCAAATGACCAGCTCAAGGCCATAGAGAAAAATGGGGAGATCTCCGAGGATGAGCTCAAGCGTTCCCAGGATGAGGTCCAGAAATTGACTGATAAGTACATATCCGAGATCGATGCCTTCCTATCCGCCAAGGAGAAGGAGATAATGGAGGTATGAGCGTTCCCGTTCCTGATGTTATCGGGTGCGACCTGCGCCTTGCGGAGGAGATCATGACGAAATGCGGGCATACATGCGTCGTGGTCCTTACGACGCCGCCGGCCGGGGAGATAGAGGGGGAGCTGCGGGTTATCCGCCAGCGCGCTGTTGGCCCCGATCCCATTATCGAATTGGTTGCGGCGCGTGATGGGAGCCCGAAAGGAGGTGCTTTACATGGCTCACGTAATCGGTGACGAGTGCACGAAATGCGGGAGCTGCACTGAGGCCTGCCCATTCCAGGCGATAAGCGAGGGAGAGGACAAGTATCAGATCAATCCTGACGTCTGCACTGATTGTGGTTTATGCGCTGATCAATGCCCATCTGGAGCGATTTCAGAGGGTTAAGGGTGGTTTCTCGGGAGTTCTTTTGAGGGGAGGGCTCGCCTCCCCTTCCATGTTTATTCATCCTTTTTATGCATCCTTTTCCTGGGCCGGGGTATGAGCCTGCGGGGGAGAGGTTGAATTATGAATCTTCGTTGGCGCTGGGAGAGAGCTTTTGGCATATGGCGTGGCCGCCTGCTGAGAAGGGGCGAGGGGATTTCGAAGGTGGCCCGGGTCAGCGGCGATCTTTATGCCGGAAATGGCCTAGATAGGGATCGCATCCCTTCACATATAGCCATAATTATGGACGGCAACGGGCGGTGGGCCAGAGAACGCGGGCTGCCTCGAATCGCGGGCCACAAGGCAGGGGTTGACAAGGTCAGGGAGATAGTAAGCGCCTGCGGCGAGCTTGGCGTGAGATTCCTGACTCTCTATGCCTTCTCGACAGAGAACTGGAGGCGCCCTCCAGACGAGGTAAGTGGCCTCATGAGTCTATTCCGGGAGACCCTGGAGCAGGAAATGCTGAGCCTCGTGGAGAAAAACGTTAGGCTGAGGGTGATCGGCCGCAGGGATGGTTTGCCGCTGCCGCTGCGTAATCTGATAGCTAATGTAGAGGAGAAGACCCGTGCAAGCGGGGGCCTTCAATTAAATCTTGCGGTAAATTATGGAGGACGAGCCGAGATTCTCGATGCTGTAAGGAGCATCTGCGAGGGCGTCCTGGCGGGGGACATAGACCTCCCTTCCATAGATGAGCAATTAATCTCAGATCACCTCTATACAGCGGGATTGCCAGACCCGGATCTCCTGATCCGGACCAGCGGCGAAATGCGGTTGAGCAATTTCCTGCTCTGGCAGGTGGCATATACGGAGCTTTGGACGACCCCGACGTTGTGGCCGGATTTCACCAGGGAGGAGCTTTACAGGGCAATACATGATTATCAGGGGCGGGAGAGGCGATTTGGGGGGAGGCCCGATCCGGGCCTAGGGCGGTCCGAACCGGAGGGACGATAGACGGTGTCTACAAGGCTTATCTCCGGCTTGCTAGGCGGAGCGATAGGGATCTATTTAATCTGGGCCGGTGGAATCCCGCTATTGCTGGCGGCTTTCGTAATAGCCATGGCGGGCGTCCTTGAGATAAGGGCTTTACTTCACCGGAAGGGCCTGTCGCCGGATGCCTGGGTGATGATCCCAGGGGGGGCTTTGCTGCTGGCCGCCGGGTATTTAAACGCCGGTAGCTATATTGCGCACGTGACGGCGCTGGTTACCCTGGCCGGCCTTGCGGCGCAGCTTTTGAGGCGTGGCTCGCATGAAGCCCTTGCCAGCGCCAGCGGCACGGTTTTCGGCACGCTGTATATAGGCCTCCCGGTGGCCTACATCCTGATGCTGCGAAACCTCCCTGGGGGCGCGGGGTACTTGATTTTGGCGCTCCTGGCGGTGTGGGGGTCGGATACCGGCGCATATTTCGGCGGGATGCTGCTTGGGCGGACCAAGCTATGGCCCCTCGTGAGCCCCAACAAGACGCTCGAGGGCTCGCTCACCGGCATCTGCACAGCTGTTTTTGCGGCGATCCTGGTGAATCACCTGGCTCAGGCGTTCGAGTGGTGGAGCGCGTTGCCGGCGGGCCACGCCGCAGGCCTCGGCGTTTTGCTGAGCCTGTCGGGCCAGCTCGGTGATTTATGCGAGTCGGCGTTGAAACGAGATGCCGGCGTCAAGGATTCGGGGAGGTTCCTGCCGGGGCACGGTGGGGCGCTTGACAGGTTTGATAGCGTCTTTTTCGCTGCACCGGTCGCATACTACTATATTAAGTTTCTTGTGGGTTGAGCCTCTCGTGGCAACCTGACCCGAGATTCTGCGGGGCTACCAGTTTTGCGGTGCTACCGGGGAGAGGGCGGGCGTTGATGCAATGAGCGAAGTAAAGAGGATAGCCCTATTATGGGCAGGGATGCTCGCAGGGATATTTCTTGCGCTGAAATATGTTCTACCCTACATAGCGCCATTTATCATAGCCGTGATCCTGGCGGCGGTAATCGACCCGGCCGTGAATCTGCTCGAGCGGAGACTGAGGCTCGCCCGGGGCATGGCCGTCCTGGTCGTGATGTCTATACTCATCTTCTGCCTGGCCGTCTTTGTTGTTGTCGGCGCAACCAGGTTCTATCTCGAGGTCGAGAATCTCATCAGGGCCCTTCCCGGGTATGACGTAAGCCTGAGCAAAATGATAGATAATATAATACGCGAGATCGAGAAGTTTTACCGCGGGCTTCCTCCCCCCATTGTCAGCGCCATAGAGTTAAACCGCTACAAGCTCTACCAGGCTGTGGAGCGGAGCCTGATCGGCCTTTTGAGCTTCGCTGTGAGCCTGCCTGCGGTGGGGATTATCCTGGTTGTAGCGTTCATAGCTACCTACTTTGTCAGCCGGGATAAGGAGGCGCTCGTTGAGTTCATGTTCCGGCTTCTCCCATCGTCTCTGAGGGCTAAGGCCGGTGGGACCAGGACCGAGGTGATCGGTGCAACGATGGGTTTTTTACGAGCTCAGATCATCCTCATAAGCTTTACGGTGATTATAAGCATCATCGGCTTGACGATCGCCAGGGTCCCGTATGCATGGCTTCTCGGCATCCTTGCCGGCATACTGGATCCGATTCCCATCGTAGGGCCGGGCACGATCCTGGTTCCGATAATGGTTTACGATATACTCGTCGACCGGTTGGGCGCCGCCATAATCCTGGCGTTGACGATGGTCGCGATGTTTATCGTCAGGCGTATCGCTGAGCCACGCGTGGTGGCCGCAGGGGTCGGAATGCACCCACTCGCTGTGTTGGTTGCCATCTATGTCGGGATACAGTTATTCGGGCCGGGCGGTTTCATCTTGGGGCCGCTTGTAGCTATCCTGCTCAAGGCCCTGGTAAGGAGCGGCCTGCTCCCGCTGTGGCCCGAGGACTAGGTGACTGAGGACTGGGTGATTGATATGACAGATACAGGGCTCGTGCCAGATATCAGGCCTAGAAACGTGGTTGTTTTGGGGTCGACGGGCTCCATAGGAGTCCAGGCCCTTGAGGTTTCGTTGCGTTTCCCTGATTATATAAGGATTGCTGGGCTTTCGGCGGGATCGAATCTTGAGCGCCTCGCCGAGCAGGCGCTCCACTTCCGCCCGCCGATGGTTGCGATAGTCGACGATAGCCTCGGGGACGAGCTCAAGGCGCGGCTATACTCGTTGCCCGCCACGCGCGTGCTGGCCGGGCGGGAGGCCCTCATCGAAATGGTCACCGCCCCCGGGGTGGACCTCGTGCTCAATGCCATCGTCGGGATAGCTGGGCTGGAGCCTACCCTGGCCGCTATCCGGGCAGGGAAGGATATAGCGCTCGCTAACAAGGAAACGCTGGTCGCGGCGGGGGAGCTGGTTATGCGCGAGGCGTCGCGTCGCGGGGTCAGGATCATACCCGTGGATAGCGAGCATTCCGCCATCTTCCAGTGCCTCGTGGGCGAGGATGCAGCGGCTGTCGGGCGGCTGATTTTGACCTCCTCCGGCGGGGCGTTGAGGGATTTTACCCTGGAGGAGCTCGAGGTGGCCGGCCCCGAGGATGCCTTGCGACACCCCAACTGGGCCATGGGCGCCAAGGTCACCGTCGATTCGGCCACATTGATGAATAAGGCGCTCGAGGTTATAGAGGCCAGGTGGCTCTTCAACATTGATCCCTCGAGAATTGCCGTTGTTATCCACCGCGAGAGCGTGATTCATTCCATGGTGGAGTTCTGTGATGGGTCAATCAAGGCGCAGATGGGATGCCCTGATATGAGGTTGCCCATACAATATGCCCTGACCTATCCAAACCGGTTCAACGGGGCGGCTGCAAGCCTCGATGTAGAGAGGCTCGGGACCCTCACATTCGGCGTCCCTGACCAGTCGCGTTTCCCAGCGGTGCGGTTCGGGCACGAGGCGATGCGGGCCGGCGGGACGATGCCGGCGGTGATGAACGCCGCAAACGAGGAGGCTGTCCGCCGCTTTCTGGAGCGCGAGATCGCTTTCAGGGATATAGCCCGCCTTGTGAGCGATGCAATGGAGAGGCACTCGAGCATCATGAACCCCTCCTTGGACGAGATACTGGAGGCCGATCGCTGGGCAAGAGGCTTGGCTCAGACCTGGGGAAGGAAAGGGTGATAGCGCTTCATGCTCATAACCATTCTCGCGTTTGCCTTTGTGTTTACCACATTTGCCCTCGCGCATGAGTTCGGGCACTTCGCGGTCGGCAAGGCTATGGGGGTTAAGGTCCACGAGTTTTCCATAGGCTTCGGCCCAAGGGCGATACGTTTCAAGCTGGGCGAGACCGTCTATTCCCTGCGGTTGCTTCCCCTCGGGGCGTTTGTGAAGTTCGGCGGGGTGGATAAGCCCGAGGACCCGGCTGAGGAGATTGCGCCCGATGATGAAAGGAGCTTCGCAAGCAAATCTGTCTCCGCGAGGGCCCTCATAGTCACGGCCGGGCCTGTGATGAACTTCGTTGCCGCGTTTGTGCTTTTCTTCGCGGTGTTTCTCGGTTTCGGCGTGCCGACTGCGCAGGTCAAGGATGTCATAAGGGGCTCTCGTGCTGAACTGGCCGGCCTGGAAGCCGGGGATAGGATAATATTCATCAATGACCAGCGGGTGGACACCGTGGCCGATGTGCGGGAGCGTATAATGGCTCACCCGAACGAGAGAATAAGCCTGACGGTCTTGAGGGGCGGGGTGGAGCGGACGATCGAGGTTACCCCCGCGAAGGACCCGGCAACCGGGGCGGGGTCTATAGGTATCGTGCTCGAAGAGCCATGGGCCAGGACCGGCATCATAGATGCGTTTGGGGTGGGGGCGCGGTATACAGTGAACATGTCGCGTAGCCTCCTTGTGGCTCTCGGCAGGATGATAACCGGGCGGATGAAGGCCGAGGTTGCCGGCCCCATTGGAATAGCCCAGATGGTGGGGGAGAGCGCGAGGCTCGGCCTCTTCAACCTCCTCTTCCTGGCCGCTATACTCAATGTGAACCTCGGGCTTCTCAATCTCCTGCCCATACCCGTGCTCGACGGGGGCTGGCTCCTGTTCCTGATCATTGAGGCGCTGCGGAGGCGGCCCCTCAATCAGGACCAGGAGGCTTTTGCCCGCCTTATAGGGATGGCTGTATTGATGCTCATCCTGCTCTTTGCGACGTTTAGCGATATTATGAGGCTCGTTAGAATGTCGTGAGTCTCGCAGGTATCGAGGATGTAGGTATCGAGGATGAAGATATCGAGGATGCGGATGATGTGGATATGGAGATAAAGCGGCGGAAATCCAGGCGAGTGAATGTTGGAGCTGTGCAGATCGGCGATGGCGCGCCGGTCTCCGTTCAATCCATGACCAAGACCGATACTCGCGACGTCGAGGGGACTGTGAGGCAGATAGAAAGGCTCCAGGAGGCCGGGTGCGATATAGTCAGGGTGGCCGTCCCGGACGTGGAGGCAGCGGAGGCTCTGAAGTTGATCAGGAGGGCGGCGAGGGCGCCCCTCGTGGCAGATATACATTTCAACTACAGGCTTGCGCTTCTCGCCCTGGATGCGGGGGTTGATAAGCTGAGGATAAACCCGGGCAACATCGGGCCCCGGTCCAGGGTCGAGGAGATAGCAAGGGAGGCGTCCATGCGCGGTGTGCCCATAAGGGTGGGCGTAAATGCGGGTTCGCTCGATCGCGGGTTGTTGGATAAATACGGTGGCCGGACGGCCGAGGCCCTGGCCGAGAGCGCCATTGAGAGCGCAAGGATCCTTGAGGACGCTGGTTTCGGTGATATCGTGATTTCCCTTAAGGCATCAGACCCCGCAACTACCATTGATGCATACCGGCTGGTGGCGCAGGCCTGCGATTACCCGCTCCACGTGGGGCTCACCGAGGCCGGGAGCCCTCGCAGCGGCACTGTGAAATCGGCGATAGTGATCGGGCTCCTCCTTGCCGAAGGCATAGGGGATACGATAAGGGTCTCCCTGACGGGCGACCCCGTGGAAGAGGTGCGCGTGGGCAAGGAGATACTCATGACCCTCGGGATGCGCAGGCGGGAGGTTGAGATAATATCGTGTCCCACCTGCGGCCGGTGCAGGGTTGATCTCCGTGAGGTCGTCCGGGAGGTGGAGGATAGAATCCCCGGTATTCTCCCCAACCTGCGGGCCCCCCTGAAGGTGGCCATTATGGGGTGCGAGGTGAATGGGCCTGGCGAGGCGCGTGACGCCGATGTCGGCCTTGCGTGCGGGAAGGGGGGCGGGGCTCTCTTCGTCAAGGGCGAGATCGCACGGAGGCTCGGCGAGGACGAGTTTGTCGATGCGCTCGTGGATGAGATAAGGAGACTGGGGGGCAGTTCGGATTGAAGGTCGCCGCTGTGATACCAGCATTCAATGAGGAGAAGACCGTAGGCTCGGTTGTGGCTGTCGTGAAGGTGGCGGACCTTGTAAACGATGTTGTGGTCGTGAGCGATGGATCCACAGACAGGACTGCCGCCGCGGCGCGGGAGGCAGGCGCGAGGGTAATTGAGCTTGCCAGGAACCTCGGGAAGGGCGGCGCGATGCAGGCCGGAGTGAAGGCTACAGATGCCGGAGCTATCCTCTTCCTCGATGCCGATCTCGTCGGACTGACAGCAGGGCACATTCGTGCCTTGCTTGAGCCGGTCCTGGATGGCGAGGCCGATATGGTTGTCGGGGTTTTTGGCAAAGGGCGAGTCGCGACGGATCTTGCGCAAAAGATAAGCCCGTGGCTTTCGGGCCAGAGGGCCGTCAGGCGCGACCTTCTCGAATCCCTCGACCTGGATATAGCGCACTTCGGTGTCGAAGTGGCGCTTACTCGCCATATGAGCCGGAGCGGGGCCAGGGTGAGGACCGTGACGCTTGAGGGACTGACTCATCTGATGAAGGAGGAGAAGATGGGGTTTGGCAGGGGATTCCTCGCCAGGCTCAAGATGTACTGGGACATCGTGTCCCAGGTCCGGTCTCGTTGACGGCCGGTAATGGTAATACAACGGCACTGGGGACGACCGGGGATAGCACCGGGTATACATCACTACAGCACGCCGATTTTCCTTGCATTGGGGAGGCCGCTATGGTATACTGATGTTGGAAGCCTTCCGGGGGTTCAGGTTTGATCCCGGAGGCGGGAATGTGGAGAGTGGGGAAACCCACTCTTTAGTCATGTTTCACCGTATTTTGATTGAAACACGAGTTTTGATTGAGACACGATTTGTTGAGACTATTCTATGAGACGATTATTAAAGTTAGCTTCCGTACTGGGGCTCGTGAGGAGGCCACATGATGAAATCTGCAGCTAGGATAGAGGAGCTTGTAACTCAACTGGCAAAGCCCATTGTAGTCAGCGAGGGTATGGAGCTTGTGGACGTGGAGTATGTAAGGGAAGCTGGAGAGTGGTTTCTCAGGATCTACCTCGATAAGGCTGGCGGGGTTTCGATTGATGATTGCACTGTCGTGAGCGAGAGGCTCGGCAGGGAGCTCGATGCGATCGACCCGATCCCGCAGAGCTATATCCTGGAGGTTTCTTCCTCAGGGGAGAAGCCCCTCAGGAAGGAGGGGGATTTCACAAGATTCGCTGGTAGAAGGGTTCTCATCAACACCTATGCTGAGGTGGACGGGAGGAAATCCCTCGAGGGCTACCTGGAGGGGCTGGAGAACAATGAGGTCAAGGTCAATGTCGATGGCAAGGTGTTAAGAGTTCCAAGGGAAAAGATCAGCAAGGCCAGGCTGGTAGTGGAAGTGTAAGGGGGAGGGTTCATGGACGTCAACGTCGAGGTTGTAGAGGCGCTTGAACAGCTTGAAAAGGAAAAAGGGATTTCCAAGGAAGTGCTGCTTTCTGCAATCGAGGTTGCTCTCGTATCGGCGTTCAAGAGAAATTATGGATCAGCCCAGAACGTAAGGGTCGAGATAGATCCTGTTGGCGGGAACATCCGCGTGCTTGCAAGGAAGAATGTGGTTGAAGAGGTGCGCGATCCCAGGATCGAGGTGTCCCTCGCTGAGGCCGAAGCCCTAGACCCCAATTACGAGGTGGGCGACGTCATCGAGAACGAGGTGACTCCGCGGGAGTTCGGGAGGATCGCCGCCCAGACCGCCAAGCAGGTGGTTGTCCAGAAGATTCGCGAGGCAGAGCGTGGCATCATCTTCGAGGAATACAGCAACCGCGAGGGCGAGGTCGTTACAGGCGTTGTGCAGCGTCGCGAGCAGCGCAACGTAGTAATTGATCTGGGCCGTGTAGAAGCTGTCATGCCGCCGAACGAGCAGACGCCTGGAGAGCCCTATAATTTCGGAGATAGAATCAAGGTCTACATCGCTGAGGTCAAGAAGACCCCCAAGGGTCCTCAGGTAATAGTATCGAGGACTCATCCCGGACTCGTAAAGAGGCTTTTCGAGCTGGAAGTGCCCGAGATCTATGATGGAACGGTGGAGATCAAGGGCATCGCCAGGGAGGCGGGTATGCGGTCGAAGATTGCCGTCTCCTCCAGAGATGAGAATGTTGACGCTATCGGCGCCTGTGTGGGACCCCGCGGTATGAGGGTCCAGAAGGTTGTAAATGAGCTCAGGGGGGAAAAGATAGATATCATAGCATGGGACCCCGTCGCCGAGAATTTTGTCGCCAACGCCCTGAGCCCGGCCAGGGTTGTCAACGTCAGGCTCGGCGAGAGGACGAAGACCGCCAGGGTTATCGTTCCTGACAACCAGCTCTCCCTTGCCATCGGCAAGGAGGGCCAAAACGCTAGGCTTGCGGCCAAGATGACCGGGTGGAAGATTGATATCAAGAGCGAATCTCAGGCTGCAGAGATGTTGTTTGAGCCTGCCCACAGTATTGAGGATGTCGAGGCGGAATCCGGGATCGCATCCGGCCCCGAGACCGGGACCGGGCTCGAAGCCGGACCCGGAGCAGTCCAGGAACCGGTAGCCGGACCTGTGCCCGAGCCCGAGCCCGAGCCCGAGCTCGAACCTAGATCTATGCCCGGATTCGAATTTGAATCTGAGCCCGGGCTTGAACCTGAACCTGAACCTGTATTTGAACCTGACCCCGGACCCGCACCCGGGCTCGGATTTAAGCCCGAACCCCCCGCCGTTGAGCCCGCGCTGGAGCCTGGGACTGCACCTTCAGAATCCGAGGTTGAGCAGGCGACCTCCAAGAAGAGGAAGCGGGGCAAGAAGGGCGGCGACGATATCGATCTTCTGGAAGATGGGGTCAGAAAACGCAAGGCTCGCGCCCGGACTAAAGTTAGAAAGCTCGAACTCGATCTTGATGACGAGTTCGACTTCTGAAAGGTGAGAGCGTATGGCGAAGTCCAGTAAAGCGCCTAAACTTCGCAAGATCCCCCAGCGTATGTGCGTGGGATGCCAGCGGGTGCGCCCCAAGCGGGAGCTGGTGAGGATCGTGAGGACCCCTGCGGGGGAAGTGGAGATCGACCCTACGGGGAAACGTGCCGGTCGGGGAGCCTATATCTGCCCTGATATCAATTGCCTGAACATCGCTGTGAAGAAGGATAAGCTTGATAAGGCTCTCGGTCACGAAGTATCAAGAGAAATCGTGGAAAGACTCGAGGCACATCTCTCCGGAGGTAAGAGTGGAGAGGATTAATTCAGAAGCACGGGGGTGATGTGTTTGGCGAAAATTAGGGTATACGAACTAGCAAAGGAACTTGGTAAGAGTAGCAAGGATATCCTGCAATTGCTGGCGGACTCGGGCGTGCCAGGCAAGAATCACATGAGCGCCCTCGAGGAGAATGTTGCCAGGTTCGTAAGGAACAGATTTGCCGAAAGGGATGGAAAGGCCTCGGGCCAGGCCCGGGCTCAGACCCAGCCTCAGACCCAGGCTCACGCTCAAGCTCGGGCTCAGGCCGAGGCTCAGGCTCAGGCTCAGATCCTGCCTCGACGGGCTCAGGATCAGGTTCGCCCGCCGAGGCAGCCCGACATGAGACCGGGGCCTCGCTCGGCTCATCCGGGGTCTCACCAGGCCCAGGCCAGTAGGAGCTCGTTCTCGAATAACTACAGGAGCGGGCGGGATTATAACGGGCGGCGCGATAGGCGACAGGGTGCGCCAGGCGCACCAGGTGCGCACCAGCCAGGCGCATATCATGGCTCACGCCCAAGTTGGCAGAGGGATGCCAGGCAGCCGTCAGCCGCGACCAGGCCGGCGCCAGCGGGCGCTTCCCGGCCTGGATCTGGGTCAGGGCCAGGGGTGGCGCGTGGGGATCGCGGCGGCATCGTCCAATCCCAACCCCGGCCCCAACCCGCCCGGCCCGCTTCTGCGCAGGCCAGGCAGGGAGCACGAGGAGTGGATGTCCCCGGGCGGCGACCGGGAGTTGCGCCTGCCGGTGGCAGCAAGGAGCAATTGGCCAGGCACCCTGCAGGTGCGGCTGCGACTAGGCCCGCGCCGAGGCCGGAAAGCCGGGTCGAACCCAGTCCCAGGCCTGAGCCAAAACCTGCGTCAAAACCCGCGCAGGCACCTGCCGCGGCTGCACCGGGTGAGCCAGCCGCAAGGAAAGAAAAGGCCGGGGATAAAGTTATCCAGCTGGCCCAGGTGAGGAGCGGCAAGCGAGAAAGCCGCACGAGCGAGAGGATTTCACGTGTGGCAGTCGAGAGGGGCGAGGTAAGGAAGGCTGTACGCCCGCTTGTCCCGACGCGCAGGAGAGAAAAGATCCAGCGCGAGAAGAAGGTGGCCCTGCCCGAGACGATAATGGTCAAGGACCTCGCGGCAAAAATGGGGGTCTCTTCGTCTGACGTTATAAAGAATCTGCTCGAGCTGGGCGTTATCGTGAATATCAACCAGGAGATAGATTTCGATACGGCGAGCATCATTGCCGACGAGTACGGCTTCGATGTGGAGCCGGAGAGCAAGGCCGAGGCGCGCGAATTCGGCATCGAGGATACTGAGGATGATCCGGCATCGCTGGTGATTCGTCCCCCTGTGGTTACAATCATGGGGCACGTTGACCACGGAAAGACCTCCCTTCTTGACGTCATCCGGGAAACCAACGTTACGGCCCAGGAGGCTGGAGGCATAACGCAGCATATAGGGGCATACCAGGTTGAATTGAACGGCCGGAAGATAACCTTTATTGATACCCCGGGTCATGAGGCGTTTACGGCCATGAGGGCGCGCGGCGCCCAGGTGACGGATATCGCCATCCTTGTCGTGGCTGCCGATGATGGCGTAATGCCTCAGACTGTCGAGGCTATAAATCACGCCAGGGCAGCCGGGGTCCCGATAATAGTGGCGATCAACAAGATCGACAAGCCCAATGCCCAGCCTGATCGCGTCAAACAGGAGCTTTCGGAGCATGGCCTTGTACCGGAGGAGTGGGGTGGGGATACGGTTTGCGTTGAAGTGTCCGCCCTCAAGCGCATCGGCATCGAGGGTCTGCTCGAAATGATCCTCCTTGTTGCTGATATGCGCGACCTCAAGGCAAATCCCGACAGGCCGGCCAAGGGCACGGTCATCGAAGCCGAGCTTGACAAGGGACGCGGCCCCGTGGCTACGGTCTTAATCGAGAAGGGGACCCTTAACATCGGGGATTCCATCGTTGTCGGGGATGTGGCCGGTCGAGTGCGAGCTATGATCGATGATAAAGGTGAGTCCGTGAGGAAGGCCGTGCCCTCCATGCCTGTCGAGGTGCTGGGCCTGTCGGATGTGCCCAAGGCCGGGGATATCCTGCAGGTCGTTCCCGAGGACCGTCTTGCCAAACAGCTCGCGAACCGGCGCCAGGAGCGTAAGCGCGCCGAAGATATCAGCCCCGCAAGGCGTATAAGCCTTGACGACCTGTTTGACAGGATAAAAGAGGGGGAGGTCAAAGAGCTTAAGCTCATCATAAAGGCCGACGTCCAGGGCTCCGTGGAAGCCCTCCGGCAGGCCCTCGAGAGGCTCAGCACGGATGAGGTGAAGGTCAATATTATCCATTCCGGCGTCGGGGCCATCACGGAGAGCGATATCATGCTCGCGTCCGCGTCATCGGCGATCGTTATCGGCTTTCAGGTTCGCCCGGATGCCAATGCGAAGAAGATGGCCGAACGTGACGGTGTGGATGTCCGGCTCTACAGGATCATCTATGACGCCACCGAGGATATAAAGGCTGCCATGGAGGGCATGCTCGAGCCCGAGTATCACGAGGTTGTAATGGGGAAAGCCCAGGTGAGGGCGACGTTCAAGATACCCAAGGTTGGGATGATAGCCGGGAGCTATGTGGAGGAAGGCAAGATCACCCGCGATGCAGATGTGCGGGTATTGCGCGATAATATAGTTGTCCATGAGGGTAAGATAGAATCCCTCAAGAGATTCAAGGATGACGTCCGCGAGGTCTTGCAGGGGTTTGAATGCGGAATCGGGTTGCAGAACTTCAATGATATAAAGGAAGGGGATATCATTGAAGCCTTTAAGCTGGAGGAGTCACATCGCCAGCTTTAGGAGAGGATAACCATGATGGTTGGAATCATGAGGGTGGAGCTCTCCATAGGCAAGGCAGCCTCCCTTAAGGACAAGCGGCGCGTAGTGAAGAGCATTATCGACCGCTTTCGGGTAAGATATAATGTAGCGATAGCAGAGGTTGACAACCAGGATGCGTGGCAGAGGGTGACCCTTGGCCTGGCTTGCGTCTCAACCGACGGTCGCCACGCGAACGAGATTCTATCATGCATCGCGCGGGATCTCGAGCGTGACAGGGAGGCCACCCTCATCGACTATAGAGTGGAGATCATTTGAATCATTTGAGATGATGCGACATGACGTGCTGGAATGGCGTGAGAGCGTGAGATGACGTGCGCGATTTGCGGGGTGATTCTGTGGGTGAGCTTCGAAGGGAAAAGCTTCGCGAGTTAATAAAAGAGGAAGTTAGCAGCATACTACGACGGGAGATGAAGGACCCGAGGATAGGGTTTGTGACCGTTACAGACGTGGAGATATCTTCCGACCTGAGTCACGTCAAGATATATGTCAGCGTCCTCGGGGATGAACCTTCCCGTGAAGAGACGATGAGGGGCCTCGAGAGCGCCACGGGTTTCGTCCGGAGCGAGCTTGGCAGGCGCATCCGGTTGAGGCATACCCCGGAGATTGTTTTTAAATTCGATAGCTCAATAGAGCGGGGCGCCAAGGTTCTCGAGCTCTTGGACAAGGTCAAGAGGGGCGAGGAGGCAATAGACTGATGATCTGGGCAGAGCAAGCGGCGAGAATACTCCTGGGGGCGAGGAGCTTATTAATAATGTCCCATATCTTCCCCGACGGTGACAGCATCGGCTCCCTGCTGGCCCTTGGCCTTGCCCTAGCTCGCCGCTCCAGGGAGGTAACGCTGGTATGCCCCGATGATATCCCGGAGACGTATGCCTTCCTCCCCGGCATCGAGGGTATTTTGACCGTGGAGGGTGCGCGAGAGCGCCTGTCCGCCGGCCGTAATGTTGATCTTGTAGTCATACTCGACTCGAGCGATCTCGAGCGGATAGGTAAAGGCGCTAACCTGATTCCCGAGGATGCATGCGTGGTCAATATAGATCACCACGTTACAAACAAGAATTTTGGGGCCCACAACTTCATCAAGGTCGAGGCCGCGGCGGTCGGCGAGCTGGTCTATGCCCTGCTTCTTGCCCTCGGGACTGATATAGACAAGGATATTGCGACTTGCCTTTTGACGGCTCTGATCGCAGACACTGGTTCGTTTCGCTATTCGAACACCACAGCGGAAACCTTTGATATCGCGGCGAGGCTGGTCAAAAGGGGCGCCGAGCCCGCCGTTATAGCGGAACACGTTTTCGAGACCAAGCCTTTCTCCAGCTTGAAGCTCCTCGGCAGGGTGCTGGACAACCTCGAACTCAGCCCGGATGGGCGTGTGGCTTGGGTCAGCCTGCCTCACAGGCTGCTTGATGAGTTCCACGTGAACGAGGCGCAGACTGAAGGGTTTGTAAACTACGCCCGCATGGTTGCCGGCGTTGAGGTTGCGGTGTTATTTCGCGAGGAGGCCAACTCCAGGATCCGGGTTGGCTTGAGGTCGCGCGATCGTTTTGATGTAAGCAGGCTGGCGCAGAGATTCGGCGGCGGGGGACACGCGAAGGCTGCCGGGTGTACAATTGAGGGAGACCTTGAGCACGCTAAACAGCTGGTGCTGGAGGCCATCGCTGATGAGCTGGGAAACGAACCAAGAAACAACGGGAATGAGACTGGTGGGATCCATGCAGAAGAGGCAGAAGGACGTGTGCGAGGGCGCTGATGGAATCCTGGTTGTCCTGAAGCCGCCCGGCATGACATCCCATGATGTTGTTGCATGGCTTCGCAGGCTGCTAAGAATTCGGCGCATAGGCCACACGGGCACGCTGGACCCGCTGGCAGCGGGGGTATTGCCCATTCTGGTGGGCGGGGCGACCAGGGCTGCCCAGTTTATGGCAACAGAGCTTAAAAGCTACAGGGCGGAAATCCTTCTCGGCGTGAGCACTGATACCCTGGATTCCGCCGGGAAGGTAACGCGCGTGACCCCGGGGTTTTGTATCGACCGCCGCGCGCTGGAGCGAACCCTGAGGTCGTTCACTGGGAGGATAAGCCAGGTGCCCCCCATGGTATCCGCGGTCCACCATGAAGGAAGGCGCCTCTACGAGCTTGCGAGGGAGGGCAGGACCGTGGAGCGCAAACCCAGGCAGGTGGAGGTGAGGGAGATTAGAGTGGTGGGGTTCAGGGGCCTTGCCGGCGCCCTTGGCGAGGGCGACGCTGGCGGCGTGGTCGACCGTGATCCCGGCGGCCCGAAGCTGGTATTTGGAACCAGGGTCATGCTCGATATTGAATGCTCCTCTGGAACATATATTCGCTCCCTCGCATCCGACATAGGCGATGCGCTCGGGATAGGGGCCCACCTCTCATTCCTGGTCCGCACGGAGGCGTGTGGCTTCACACTTGTCGATGCGGCCACGCTGGAGGAGATCAGAGAGAGTGTGGACCGCCTTGGGCGCCTGGAAATGCTCCTACCGACAGCCTCCGGCCTGCGTCATATCCCCGGGGTGATGTTGCCGGAGGAGGCCGTGATGAGGGTCTTCAATGGAGCTTCCGTGTCCGTCGAGGGTCTTCGCGATTATGAGCCCGGGGCGCTGGTGAGGTTGCATGCCCCAGACGCTTCTCTGATCGCTATTGCAAGGGTCTCGGCCGCGGGTAGAGGTCCAGGCATGGTAGCCAGGCCCGTTAGGGTTTTCCCGGATGCTGGGAGGGTGGGTTGCCGTGGATTTGATCACTGATCTCGAGCAGGTTGCGCCAAGGCTTGGCCTTGGGCATTCATCTGTAGCATTGGGCATGTTCGATGGTGTGCATAGGGGGCACCAGGCGGTGCTCCGCCGGGCGGTGGCGCGCGCAAGGGCAGAGCGCCTGATTAGCGTGGCTTTCACTTTCGACAGGCACCCATATTCAATCATAGCCCCCGACCGCGTCCCGCCATTGATAACCCCAACCGAGGAAAAGGCGAGGTTGATCTCGGGCCTGGGGTTGGATGCAATGGTTATCTACCCATTCGACGAGACGTTTGCAAATATGTCCCCCGAGGATTTTGCAGCCGGTATCCTCAAAGGCTGGTTGAGGGCCTCCAGGGCCGTTGTGGGTTACAACTATACCTTTGGCCGGGGCGGGACAGCCACGCCCGAGCTCCTCAAGGACCTGGGCCGGACCCTCGGGTTTGGCGTCGATGTTGTCGGTCCGGTAAACCTAAATGGCATGACAGTTGGGAGCACCGAAATCAGGGCTCTCCTCCTGAGTGGCGATGTCAGGTCTGCAGCGGGGCTCCTGGGCAGGCCCTTCTCAATCAGAGGCAAGGTTGTCAAGGGTTACGGGCGCGGTAGCGAGATGGGCTTTCCGACCGCTAATATCGCCCCGCCTATGGGGGTTCTCATTCCGCGTGAAGGGGTTTACGCCGTCCGCGTCCTGGCCGGAGATGGGCAGCAAGAGCAAATCGGGGTGGCGAATATTGGTTTCCGGCCAACCTTTGGCGGCAGGGAGAGGACGATAGAGGTCTATATCCTGGATTTCAGGGGCGATATGTATGGCTCAGTCATCACCATCCTATTCATCGACCGCATCAGGCCTGAGATCAAGTTTGACAGGTGGGAGAATCTCAGGGCCCAGATAGATCGCGACGTGGAGGTTGCCAGGTCTATCCTGGGGGATCGTTCCAATTCCCTCGATTCCCTGAACCAGGTCATTTACAAGGATTCCGGTTTATGATAGAATAGTGCCAGCGAAATCGGGAGGCGCTCAGGTCGCTATGCAATCTAGAGCTTGCCAGGACGACGAAGCCCTCAGGGACGTAGCCATCAGGGTTTCCTCCATATGTTTGAGCCCGGAGTTCAACGATCTGTGGAAGGAACTCGAGGCCCTATACGATCAGTCGGGCGACAGGCACCCTTCTGTTACAGCGTTTGCGGATGCTCTTTTTACCCTGTTGCTGCAGGAAAATGAGGATCATCGTGAGTGAGCACGCGAAGAAACGCCTGAAAGAGGATCGCCAGGGCGGTATTACCCTGGCCGATATCAGTCGCGCTGCGAGCAGCTTCCCGGGTTATATCCCCCGGGCCACCAGGCTGCGTGGGTTTATTACGGCGTCGGGGCGGGCTTTTGACCTGGTCGCCAGGGATGTGACAATCGGGAGATTGGTGATCACGGTCATAGGCAGGTAGCGGTGAGCAGCCAATGGCGAAACCTCAAGCTAGGGTGGCCGAGCCTCCGACGGCTCCGTGGCTTGAGGAGTTGCTTGAGGATATAGAGACGAAACAGGAGGTGTAGAGGCGGTGGCACTACCGTCAGAGGAAAAGAAGTCTATTATTGGGCAGTACGGGTTGCACGAGAAGGATACGGGCTCGCCGGAGGTGCAGGTTGCGATCTTGACTGAGCGCATTAACGACCTCACGGAGCACCTTAAGGAGCACAAGAAGGATTTCCACTCCCGCAGGGGGCTCTTGAAGATGGTCGGGCAACGGCGGCGACTGCTCAATTACCTGCAGCGGAAGGACGTTGAAAGATACCGCACGCTTATAGAAAAACTTGGGCTGCGTAAGTAGCAAGTGGGGAAAAACGGCGGGTCTTCCGCCTTTTTTCTTGTATGTGCTATTCCTTGCGGGATAGGCATTGCACGCAGGTCGCAGGTATTACGCGTGAAATATATAATTAATTACACACATGCATTCTCACATGCATCAATGTATCATGAAGTGGGAATGCAAAGCACCGGGTTGGAAAGACTAGTTTCAAGGTATTTCTAGGAAATTAAAGGTAAAGGGGGTTTTAATTCAATAATGGAACATAGCCTGGAAATGATTCTGGGCGGGAGAAAGCTGGTCCTGGAGACGGGCGAGATGGCCAGGCAGGCAAACGGCTCTGTCCTGGTAAGGTATGGAGACACGGTGGTCCTCGTGACGGCTTGTGCATCCAAGGAGCCGCGTGAAGGCATAGACTTTTTCCCGCTGGTGGTTGATTATGAGGAGAGGCTTTACGCCGTGGGAAAGATTCCGGGGGGGTGGATCAAGCGCGAGGGCAGGCCGAGCGAGCAAGCCACTCTCTCTGCGAGGATGATAGACAGGCCGATAAGGCCGCTTTTCCCAAAGGGCTTCAGGAACGATGTGCAGGTTGTGGCGACTATTCTCTCAGTCGAAAGGGATAATGTCCCGGATATACCCGCCCTGATCGGCGCATCGGCGGCGCTGACGATCTCGGATATACCCTTTGCGGGTCCCATAGGCGGGGTCCGCGTGGGCAGGGTGGACGGTGAGTTTGTGGTCAACCCCACCTTCGAGCAGTCCGAAAAGAGCGACATCTACCTGGTCGTCGCAGGCACCAGGGATGCCATCCTTATGGTTGAGGCCGGTGCGAACGAGGTGACCGAGGAGGGCATGCTGGATGCCATCATGTTCGCGCACGAGAGCATAAAGGAGATTATAGATCTCCAGGAGAGGCTTCGCGAAGCGGCCGGGAAACCCAAACTCGAGGTCCCGCTCTACGAGGTCAACGCCGAGATCGAAGCCAGGGTGCGCGCTTATGCGTCGGACAAGCTGAGGGATGCGATAAGGACGGATGATAAGCTCGCGCGGGAAGATCTCATAAATGCTGTAAAGGACGAGACTATCGAGAAATTCAAGGAAGAGCTCGGTGACGACTTCGAAACCTACGAGATCGATGTGCGCACGGTCCTGGACGCGATTGTGAAGGAAGAGGTAAGGTCCATGGTCCTCCACGAGGGCACGCGACCGGATGGGCGCAGGCTTGAGGAGATCAGGCCGATAACATGTAAGGTCGGCCTGCTGCCGAGGGTACATGGATCGGGGCTCTTCACCCGCGGCCAGACCCAGGTGCTGACCAGTTTGACCCTGGGGGCCATTGGCGAGGAGCAGATGCTGGATGGCCTCGGCGAAGAGGAGTCCAAGCGATATATGCACCACTACAACTTCCCGCCATACAGCGTCGGCGAGGTGAGGCCGATACGCGGAGCCGGCAGGCGTGAGATCGGCCATGGGGCGCTCGCTGAGCGGGCTCTTCTCCCTGTGATCCCGCCCGAGGAGGAGTTCCCGTATACGATAAGGCTTGTTTCCGAGGTCCTGGAATCGAACGGGTCAACATCGCAGGCGAGCGTGTGCGGGAGCAGCCTCGCATTGATGGATGCGGGCGTCCCGATCAAGAAGCCGGTCGCGGGGATCGCCATGGGCCTTGTGAAAGAGGAGGACAAGGTGGCGATCCTGTCAGATATACAGGGGATCGAGGATGCCCTCGGGGATATGGATTTCAAGGTTGCAGGGACTCGCGACGGCATCACGGCCATCCAGATGGATATAAAGATCAAGGGCATATCCAGGGATATCATGAAGGAGGCGCTTGAAAGGGCTCGCGTCGGCCGGCTGTTTATCCTGGATAAGATGGCGGAGGTTATAGCCGAGCCGAGGAAGGAGCTATCACCCTATGCGCCGCGGATGATCACCATGGAGATCGACCCCGAGAAGATACGGGATGTCATTGGCCCCGGCGGCAAGATGATACGCAAGATCATAGATGAGACTGGCGCCAAGATCGATATCGAGGATGATGGCCGCGTATTCATCGCTACACCAGATGAGAGCGCCGGTAAACGGGCACGAGAGATAATCGAGACCCTGACCCGCGATGTAGAGGTCGGCAAGATCTATACGGGCACCGTTACACGTATAATGAACTTCGGCGCCTTCGTGGAGATCCTGCCCGGTAAAGAAGGGCTTGTACACATCTCCGAGCTCGCCCGAGGGAGGGTCAACAGGGTCGAAGATGTGGTCAAGGTGGGCGATACCATATTGGTCAAGGTCACCGAGATAGACAGGCAGGGTCGTATAAACCTCTCCCACAAGGATACCTTGCCACAGCTCAATGATGAGGAAAGGGAGTCCGCACACAGGGGTCCAAGGTATGGCGGCGAGCGAAAGAGGATCGCAAGGCGCTAGTGACGTGGACCTGCCTGAAGCTGGTCGAGGACCTATAGATGCGGACCTCTAGATGCGGCTGGAATATTGCCAGCCGGGATATTGTGTGTAAAAAGAGAGGCCAAGGCCTCTTTTTTACATTTCAATGGCTGTTTTTAGTACCTACTATTAATATCTACCCTTAAATAATAGTAGACGTCTTCGTGGGTAGTGCGATATACTTATTGTAGCGCACAGATTGCAGGCACAGATTGCAGGTTTAGGGTGCGAATTGCGGGATGCGAGGACACAGGGCCCGGAGGTCGGGTGAAGGGAGTCCGGTAGCGTGGCTAGAATCAGGATCGATGCCGAAAGATGCAAGGGCTGCGGCTTATGCAAGGAGTTTTGTCCCAGGGGGATCATAACTTTAGCGGAGCATTTCAACCGCATGGGTTATCACCCGGCCATTGTGAGCGACCTGGAGAAGTGTACAGGTTGCGCCGCGTGCGCCAGGATGTGCCCGGATGTTGCTATAGAGGTATATAGGTAGAGGGTGTAGGTAGAGGGGGCAGGGCGATTGGTTGATAGCTTGGCTAGCAAGGTCTTGATGAAGGGGAATGAGGCCATTGCCGAGGCCGCCATAAGGGGTGGCTGCAAATTTTTCTTTGGATACCCCATTACACCTCAAAATGAGATACCGGAGTACATGTCGAGAAGGCTGCCCGAGGTGGGCGGGGTTTATCTCCAGGCCGAGAGCGAGGTCGCCGCGATCAACATGGTTTATGGGGCGGCGGCCGCCGGCGCGCGGGTCATGACATCATCCTCGAGCCCCGGGATCAGCTTGAAACAGGAGGGTCTATCATACATCGCAGCCTGCGAGCTCCCGTGCGTTGTGGTTAATATGATGCGCGGCGGCCCTGGACTCGGGGGCATTCAGCCGTCGCAGTCCGATTACTTCCAGGCGACGAAGGGCGGGGGTCATGGGGACTACCGCCTGATAGTCTTTGGCCCGGCGTCCGTCCAGGAGGCCGCCGACATAACCGCCGAGGCATTCAGCATTGCAGATTACTACAGAAATCCGGTTATGATCCTCGGGGATGGGGCGCTCGGGCAGATGATGGAGCCTGTAGAATTCAGGCCGGTGGAGGAGCGGGAGCTATCACCGAAGACGTGGGCTGTCACGGGATCGAGGGGCCGGCGCCCCAATATCATCACCTCCCTCGAGCTCGAGCCGGCCCTGCTCGAAAAGCTCAATCTGCGCCTCGCCGCCAAATATGAGAAGATCGGGCGGGAGCTGGTCAGGTTCGATACATACAGGCTCGAGGACGCACACTGGGCCATAGTGGCCTACGGGATGATGGCCAGGGTCGCGCGGGCGGCTGTTGATAAGGCGCGTGCACGAGGGATAAAGGCCGGGCTCTTCCGGCCGATAAGCCTCTTTCCGTTCCCTTCGACCCCCCTGGCGAAGGTGGCGGAGCAGGTGCGGGGGTTCCTGGCGGTTGAGATGAGCATGGGGCAGATGGTCGAGGATGTAAAGCTAGCCGTCCTGGGGAGGCGCCCCGTTCACTTTTATGGGCGCGCGGGTGGCATAGTGCCCACGGCGCAGGAGATACTCCAGGCGTTGGAGGGTCTTGTTCGAGATAGGAATAAGGCATCTCGAGAGGGGGGAGACGCTGGTGCGGAAGGTTTTCGGACGACCGGAAGCTCTAACTGAAACCCCGACGCATTATTGCCCGGGGTGCACACATGGTATAGTCCACCGCATCGTGGCCGAGGTCATAGACGAGCTTGGCGTTAGGGAACGGACGGTGGGCGTTGTGCCGGTCGGGTGCGCCGTGTTCGCTTACTACTACTTCAATTGCGATATGATCGAGGCCTCACACGGGCGGGCTCCAGCTGTAGCGACTGGTATCAAGAGGGCGCTGCCTGATAGCGTCGTTTTTTCTTACCAGGGTGATGGTGACCTCGCCTCCATAGGAACCGCGGAGATCGTCCATGCCGCGGCGAGGGGCGAGAATATCTCCGTGATTTTCATTAATAATGCAATCTACGGTATGACTGGCGGCCAGATGGCGCCCACCACCCTCCCGGGTCAAAAGACCACGACATCGCCTGCCGGCCGTGATACAAGCAGGGCAGGCTACCCTATAAGGGTGTGCGAGATGCTCTCCACCCTCGACGGGGCGAGTTACATTGCGCGCGTGAGCTGCACGAGCCCGGCGAATGTCGCAAGGGCGAAACGCGCCGTGAGGGAGGCCTTTGAGGTGCAGCTGGCCGGGGGCGGTTTCAGCCTGGTCGAGTTCCTCTCGAGCTGCCCGACCAACTGGGGCATGACGCCAATCGAGGCGCTCAGGTGGATCGATAAGGAGATGTCCGCCTACTACCCGTTAGGGGAATACAAGGTTCCGAAGGTTCCGGAGGAGGCGAGCCAGGGTGGTTGAGGAAGTGATAATCGCAGGCTTCGGCGGTCAGGGCGTGATGGTGATGGGATACCTTCTGGCATATGCCGCGATGAGGGAAGGGAGAAACGTATCCTGGATCCCTTCCTATGGCCCGGAGATGCGCGGCGGCACTGCCAATTGCAGCGTGGTCATCTCCCCGGACTCGGAGGTTGCCTCGCCGATCGTGAGCGAGCCAACAACCCTTATAGCAATGAACCGGCCCTCCCTGGACAAGTTTGAGAGAATGCTGGTGCCGGGCGGCCTCCTGGTCGTAAACACCTCCCTGGTGGACAGGGAGCCTGAGCGGCGCGATATCGATTTGTTGGAGGTTCCAGCAAATGACATCGCCAACGAGCTGGGGAATATGCGCGTCGCCAACATGGTCCTCCTGGGAGCCTTTGTCGCGCGCAGGGGCTGCGTTGCCCCTGCATCGATAACCGCTTCCCTCGAAAAGGTCCTGCCTCCTCACCATCATAACCTCATACCCCTGAATGAGGAGGCTTTTGCAAAGGGGGCCACCCTCGCCGGGCGTAGCCGTGGCCTTAGGGCCTCACCAGGCCCTCGTCCCGCGTGAGCGGCTGCATGATCCCTATATGGCCGCCTATGGTTTCAACCTTCTTGCCCTCAATCAGGATTTGAACGCTCGTTATCCCTGGAAACTGGGTGAGGGTATTCACTATGGAGTAGACCATCAACTCCTCGGTGCGGCTCCCACCGGGGAAGCGTGTTTGTATATCCCTGCTGAAGTTCACATAAGCCGTACGGTCCTTTATGCTTACTCCAAGCACCCTTGTTTCAGCCGGGAGAAGCCTCTCCAGGTTGCTCCCGGGCGATGGCCCGCGGATAAGCTCCTCCAGTGCCCTCCTCGGGAGATCGGCAGCCTCCCCTGCAGCCCCTACCCCTATCTTGCGCCTCTCGGTGCCGAGATAGAAGTCTGTAGGGGTGCTCCGGGCAAAGTATAATACGACCTCCCTCGAGGATAGGGCTTTCAGCCTTTCGTCGAGCCGTCTTGCCGCCTCCGTAGCGGCCCGGGTCTCATTCTCGAGCCTGCCGACGGTCACCCTCAGGGTGGCCAGTTCTCTCTGGAGCCCTCCGAGCCTCGCGAGGGTATAGCCTGAAAGAATAAGGGAAGCTAAAACAAGGAGAAATAGCACTCTGTGGCCTTTCATACGGGTAATCGCCTCCTCTGTCGCACGATGGGGCCATTTTACGGGATAGGGCACCGAGACTACTATAGGGTATGATAAAATCGGGCGCCGGGTGTTTCCAGGACTTTTGCAGGACTAGGTTAACCTGGCAGTGGGCAATCTATGCAGGAGAAATCAGGTTTATATGGAATTAGGGGAATTACGGGAAGGGGGTGAAGACCGTGATCCGCGTGCGCACCGGCATCGTAAAGGCGATTAAGGCGAGCTACGATAGCGTAACTGAGGTCGTAGTTGAAGTCGAAGGGCTCCAGGAGCTCGCCGTGAACTACGACCCCCTGACCGGGCCGGTCAAGCCGGGGGATCGCGTTATCCTCAACACCACAGCCACCAGGCTTGCCCTCGGGAGCGGCGGGCACCATTTCGTCATGCATGTTGTCGGTAATGATGACCTTGACCCGCCTTCCCCTGGACATATTATAAAGCTTCGCTATACGCCGTGGCAAGTAAAGTGCCTCTCGGCTGAGGAGGAATCCAGCCCGGTCCGCAAGGAGCTTGAGGCGTTTGAAGGTCTGGATGCCATGCCGGTTGTGGTGGGAGAGCTCCACAGCATGGTGCCTGCGGCGTGCGCCGGCATAAGGGCTGCGGTCGCCCGGAGATTGCGAGTCGCCTACTTGATGACCGATGGCGGGGCCCTGCCAATAGCCTATAGCAAACTGGTAAGGGCTTTGAAGGATGCCGGTTTTCTCGACGTCACGATTACGGCGGGTAATGCCTTCGGCGGCGATTATGAAGTGATCAATATCTACTCTGGCCTTGCCGTCGCTAAAGCTGTCGGTGCCGATGTGGTCGTTGTTGCAATGGGGCCAGGCATCGCGGGGACGGGCACGAAATATGGTTTCAGCGGCATAGAGCAGGGGCAGGCAATAAACGCCGTGAATAGCCTGGGCGGGACGCCTGTTTTCATCCCCCGCATAAGCTTCGCAGACCCGCGCCCACGCCACAGGGGCCTCAGCCACCATACCCTGACCAACCTTCGCGAGGTGGCTGTGACGCCGGCTGTGGTGTGCCTGCCTGACCTCCCCCGCGAGAGGTGGCTGGTCCTGCGTTCCCAGCTTGATGACGGGGTCATCAGGAAGAAGCACGTGATCGTCACCGAGGACGGGGCCCCGGGTGTGAGCCTCCTCAAGGAGAGCGGGATTCCTGTGAGGACAATGGGCCGGGGCCTTGATGATGACCCCGAATTCTTCCTGGCTGCAGCAGCCGCAGGGAGCTTCGCCGCCAGGGTGGTTATGGGCTGCCGGTTTCGCATCCTCGGCGATGGAGAAACGCCTTAAGGGTTTCACCTGAGGATGATGATAGCAGGCGCTGGAGGATTATTCTTACATCCCCAGCTCGCCCTATGGCATATAGGGCGTCTTCCTTGAATACCAACTTGACCGCGGCGGCGGACGAGAACAGGGGGCTCAGCGCTGGTCGCATCAGCAGCACATCCTTTCGGAGTAATTTGGGTGCGCTATCATGTGAGTGCATCATATCTGGTGTTATATGCACCGATAGCGGGATTTATACATGTTTACCTAATATTACCTATATACACAATTATGTACAACAATGTAGAGGGATCCTGGAGGGATTTAGGCAAAATGAATGATAACATGCTATTCGAAGAGGCAAAAAGCACCAGCCCGATTTTCGCAGGCAAGATCATCAAGCTCAGGGTTGACACTGTGATACTACCGAACGGCAAGGAGGCCACGCGCGAGGTGATCGAGCACGCCCCCGCCGTCGCTATCGTCCCCATCACGGATGATGGGCAGGTGGTGTTTGTGCGCCAGTATCGCTACCCTGTTGGCGAGGTGCTTCTTGAGGTGCCCGCGGGGAAGCTGGATGATGGTGAGCCCCCCTCCGAGTGCGCGCTGAGGGAGCTTGAAGAGGAGACGGGGTTCACGGCGCGCAGCCTGGAGGAGGTTGGGGCCTTTTATACAACCCCCGGCTTCTCTAATGAACTGATGCACCTGTTTATTGCGCGGGATCTTTCGCGTCAGGCGCCCAGGCCGGACGAGGATGAATTTATCAGCACCGAGCTTATTCCCATTGAGCGCGCGCTCGCCATGGCCAAATCGGGTCAGATCCGCGACGCTAAGACCCTAGCGGGCCTGCTGATGCTCGATTGCACGCGAAATCAGGCGCCAGGTTGCGGGCAAAATCAGGGGTAATAACCGTTGCCCGTCCAACATAAACATGTAGGGAGTTACATCCCCGGTCGATGAGTCGCATATGAGTCAACTCGCATATAAGTCACATTGTGAGGAGCGGTCGGACATGTTCCTTGTTGGCGGGCTACCTGACGTTATCGATACGCACTTTCGCACGCACGTGCGCGTGTATGTGCTTGCCATCGTCATATTCATCATAGGGGTGGTTTTCGGCTCCCTGGCAATAAGAATCCTGACCCCTGCCCAGAAGACCGATCTCGCCCAGTACCTGACGGGCTTCTGCAAGAGCTTCGGCAGCGTCAACCCCATGACCAGGGCTGTCACGGCGAGGGAATCTTTTATAGGGAATACAAAGACCATGCTTATCGCGTGGTTGCTCGGGCTATCCATTGTGGGAGCGCCGTTCATACTCGTGATCCTCTTCATGCGGGGCTTCATGATAGGATTCACTGTAGGGTTCTTCGTCAACGAGTTGATGCTCAAGGGGGTGCTGTTCTCCCTTGCCTCTTTGTTCCCGCACAGCGTCATCGCTGTTCCCGCCATAATCATAGGGTGCGCAGGGGGCATGACGTTCGCCTTCTCCCTGGTGCGGGAGCATTACTCGAGTGAGCGGGCTGGTATGCGCTCTATCTTTGGATACTTCCCAGCGTTTATTATTCCAACCCTGGCGCTCATCCTCGCCGCGGCCCTGGTCGAAGCCTATATAACGCCGGTCTTCATCGCCGCGGCAACGAAATACCTTTTTTAACTCTCTTCGAATATGCCTGCCATTTGGAGGAATTCTAGTATAGGTATAGAAGTTAATGTAGAAGTTGATTATCTTCCATCCGGAGGGGTGGAATCTTTGAGCGCTCTCATCAAGGAGTTCCTCGCTTACCTGGCAGTTGAGAAAGGCCTCGCCGGAAATACGCTTGAGTCGTATGGTCGAGATCTCCGGCAGTTTGTCTCGTTTATCCAGGAGCGCAAGGGCATCGCCCCCGAGGAGGCCACGCAAGCCACGGTCGTCTCCTACCTTGCTGACCTCCGCCTTCGTGGGCGCGCGCCTGCGACGCTCTCGAGGACCCTCGCCGCCCTCAAAGCTTTTTATCAATACCTGGTCAGGGAACACGGGTTGACGCGGGACCCCACAAGCAACCTCGAGTCCCCGCGCCAGGAGAAAAGGTTGCCGCGCGTCCTGACGGTCCAGGAGGTGACGGCTCTCTTGAATGCGCCCGTGCCGCGCGATGCCGCCGGCATCCGGGACAGGGCCATGCTCGAACTCCTTTACGCCACGGGGATAAGGGTATCGGAGCTGGTGAATCTCAAGATTGACGATGTAAACCTCACCCTGGGCTACGTTCGCTGTTTTGGCAAGGGTTCCAAGGAGAGGATCGTTCCGCTTGGCCGGATCGCCGCAGAGTGCACTGAGCGGTACATCAGGGATGGGAGGAGCAAATTGTCGAGGGAGAGCAGTGGCTCATGGTTATTCTTAAATCAACATGGCCATAGACTCACGCGGCAGGGTTTCTGGAAGATATTGAAGAAGTATGCGGCGCAAATTGGAATAAAGAAGGAGATAACCCCGCATACGCTGCGTCATTCCTTTGCCACGCACCTGTTGGAGCGGGGGGCGGATTTGAGGTCCGTCCAGGAGATGCTGGGGCATGCTGACATCTCCACGACGCAGATATATACCCACCTGACCAAGGGAAAGCTAAAGGAGGTATATAACAAGACCCACCCGAGGGCATAGATAGCGGGCATGGATATAACAGAGGAACGGTAACTTCAGGAAATTGAGCGCCAAGGGGGTGAGCGACTCTGGGGAATCGGGTGATTTCTCGCGTTGTGCTCCTAGTCCTCGACGGCGTTGGGATCGGGGAGCTGCCCGATGCTGCCGGGTACGGGGATGAAGGCAGCAATACCATAATTAACACAGCAAGATCTTTTGGGGGTTTGAATCTTCCAAACCTCAGGTTGATGGGGCTCGGCAATATCGCCTCGGAGCTCGTGGGGAGCCAGATACCGGGGACAGCGCCTGTCCAGTCTCCCCGGGCCTCCTACGGGAGAATGGCCGAGCGATCGCCGGGCAAGGATACGGTGACCGGGCACTGGGAGCTCTGCGGGGTGATCCTGGACCGGCCGTTTCCTCTTTACCCTCATGGTTTCCCCCCGGAGGTCATAGAGCCTTTCGAACGCGCCATAGGCAGGAAGGTGCTCGGCAACAAGGCGGCATCGGGGACGGAGATAATCAAGGAACTGGGCGAGGAGCATATGGCGACGGGGAGGCCGATTATCTACACATCGGCCGACAGCGTCTTTCAGATCGCTTGTCATGAGAGCATCGTCCCTGTGGAAGAACTCTACCGGATGTGCGAGATCGCGCGGGGGATGCTCACCGGCGACCACGGCGTGGGGAGGGTGATAGCGCGCCCGTTTGCCGGCGAGCCCGGCAACTTCTGGAGGACCGAAAGGCGCAGGGATTATTCTATAGCCCCGCCAAGGAAAACCCTCCTGGATTTCGCAGCCGGGCAGGACCTGGATGTCATCGCAGTGGGCAAGATCGAGGATATCTTCTCGATGAGGGGTATAACCAGGTCCCTGCACACGACGAATAATCATGACACCCTTGACGCCATCGCGAGGTTCCTATCTAAAGATTGGCATGGCATTCTCTTCGCAAACTGCATAGATTTTGATATGCTCTACGGGCATAGAAATGATGTCCCGGGATTCGCTAGGGCGCTCGAGGAGGTTGACGCGAGGATCGGGGACCTGGCGCCGAGACTGCGAGATTCCGACGTGCTGGTTATAACCGCCGATCATGGCTGCGATCCCACCACCCCCAGCACGGATCACTCGAGGGAGCACGTGCCCTTGCTCATTTACGGCAAGCCCATTCGACCGGGCGTATCAGTGGGAACGCGCGGGACCTTCGCCGACCTGGGCGCCACTATAGCCGATATGCTGGGCGTGAACGCGGCAATAGACGGGACAAGCTGCGCGCATCTTTTCCTCCGGGCCGCCCGGCCGGGCGAAACAGAGCTGCAGAGCCGGGCCGGTGTGCGGTAGCCGCCCGGTCCGGGCATATTCACGTCGTCCCTGGAATATCTTTTTTAGAGAAAATGGGAGAGGGGGACGACGTTGTGCTCAGGAGCTTCTTTATCCCTCCCCGCGCTGGGAGGAACGCCGCATGGACTGTCTCTTTGCTGTTTATGCTGGTATGTTTTGCTGTCATTCCGGTGGTAACGGCGCCTCCGTGTTACGCGGAACAACCACCCGCGCAGTCGCAGCCGCAGTCTCAGCCGCAGCCGCAGTCACAACCGCGCCTTGAGATATCGGCTCCGTCCGCCATTCTAATGGAGGCAAGCTCGGGCAGGGTTCTTTACGAGAAGGATGCTCACAAGCGGATGCCGCCGGCGAGCATCACCAAGATCATGACGATGCTCATGGTGATGGAGGCGCTTGAGGCAGGCAAGATAAGCCTGAATGACAAGGTTATTGCGAGCGAACACGCTTGTAGCATGGGGGGGTCGCAGGTTTGGCTTGAGCCCGGGGAAGAGATGCTGCTATCAGATATGTTGAAGGCCATAGCGATAGTATCAGCCAACGACTGTTCAGTTGCTGTGGCGGAGCATATAGCAGGGGCCGAGGAGATATTCGTGGATATGATGAACGCCCGGGCCAGGGAGCTCGGTATGAAGGATACCCATTTCGTCAACGCCACAGGGCTTCCTCACCCGGACCATTACACGAGCGCATATGATATCGCGCTTATGTCCCGGGAGCTCTTGAAACACCCCATGGTTCACGAATGGTTCACCACCTGGATCGATTACTTGCGGGATGGGAAGAACATCCTTGTGAATACTAACCGGCTCATAAAGGATTATAAGGGTGCAGATGGGCTGAAGACAGGGTACACGGAGGAGGCGAAGTATTGTCTTGCGGCGACTGCGAAGCGGGATGGGCTCAGACTGATCTCGGTCGTTCTGGGTGTCGAGGATTCAAAGACGCGGTTCAATGAGGCTGCCCGGCTGCTGGATTACGGGTTCAGATACTATGTCGGCGTCGAGGTCGCCCGGGCAGGGGATATCGTAACTCAGAGCCCGGTCCGGCGCGGCGTGGCCGAAACAGTCTCGGCCGTGGCAAAGGGTTCTCTCACGGCGCTTGCCCCCCGCGGTGAAGAGAAGAAGATCAAGACGGAGATCCGGCTGGAGGAGAAGATCACGGCGCCTGTAACGAAAGGTCAGAAGGTCGGCGAACTCGTAGCCCTGCTGGATGGGGAGGAGGTCGCCCGGATTGACTTGGTGGCTGGCGAGGATGTCAGGAAGGCGAATATCTTCCAGATGTTCATCCGCATGATACGAGACCTCTTCAGGACGCTGTTTGGCCGGGGTAAATGAAGGCGAGACAGTATGAAAGACACCATAAAAGACACCATACTCGAAGGGTATAGAAGGGTATAAAGGTTATGTATAAAGGTTATATGGGTTATTTATATAGGTGATGATGATGATATAGAAGGAAAACACCTGTGCGTTGACGAATAGGGAAAATAGCGGCAACAGAGGCAACAAAGGAAAGCTGCAAGGAAACAAAGGAAGGTTGCCGCAGCAAGGGGGTATGGGCGTGAGGCTTGAAACGTACAGGTGTGGAAGGAGCCTGGTGGTGCGGCTCGGGGGCGAGCTTGACTTGAAGACAGCGGGGGAGTTCCGGGATGCTGTTGATCACGAGCTTGACCGTCACGGGCAAATTCAAAATATTGTGCTCATTTTCAACGAGGTGACGTTCATAGATAGTTCCGGGCTGGGCGCGATTCTGGGGCGCTACAAGCGGGCAAGTCAGATGGGAGGCAAGCTGGTGGCCGCGGGGCTCACACCGCAAATCAGGAAGATATTTGAGCTATCTGGCCTCCTGAAGATAATACCTGTATGCGATTCGGAGAGCCAGGCTCTGGGGCTCGTTTAGGGGGGCCGGACAGTGGGGGGCAGGAACGCATTTAAGCTCGAGTTTCCCGGGATACCGGAAAATGTGGAATTTGCACGGGTCACCGTTGCTTGCTTTGCATCGCAGCTCGGGGGCTTCACCCTTGAGGAGCTTGACGACATCCGGCTCGTAACCTCCGAGGCCGTCTCCAACGCTATCATCCATGGCTATCATGAACATGCGGGACCGGTGTACATCAGCGGGAGCATTTGCGATGGCGCTCTAGAGGTCATTGTCGAGGACAAGGGCAGGGGAATCGAGGACATTGAAAAGGCCAGGCAGCCTGCATATACTACAAGCCCCGACAGGCTGGGGATGGGGCTTACGATCATAGAAGCTCTCGTGGACGAGCTTATAATCCTCTCAGAGCCCGGGAACGGGACCAGGCTCATCATGCGCAAGCAACCGGCTCATGAAGCCCATGATGGTTCGCACGCGAAGAGATGCGGGGAAGGCTCGGGGAAGGCTTATGAATTCTAACAGGCAGGGCTGCGGGTTCAAGCTGCCGGTCCCGATGGTGGATGTGTTGCCCCATGATAAGCTCATCGAGTCTATCGCCAGAGTGAGGGCGGGCGATAAGGGGGCGCGGGAGCTCGTCGCGAGGTCGAACCTCAAGCTGGTGATGAGCCTTGTCCAGCGATTCCAGGGCAGGGGGATAGACGCAGACGAGCTCTTTCAGGTTGGCTGCGTTGGCCTTATGAAGGCAATAGACAAATTTGACCCGGCCTATGGTGTACAATTCTCGACCTACGCTGTCCCGGTGATCCTGGGGGAGATAAAGCGGTACCTGAGGGATAACGGGCCGGTAAAAGTGAGCCGGGCGACCAGAGAGCTAGCCTCCTGCGTAGCCCGGACCCGGGGGGAGCTCGCCGCATCCCTGGGGAGGGAACCCACCATAGATGAGATCGCCTCCGCGCTTGATATATCGAGGGAGCAAATTATCGAATCCATAGAGGCTATGCGTCCCGTGATCCATATGTTCGACGTGGTGGCGGACGATGGTGAGGATGATAAGCTCCGGGTTATAGACCAGGTTGGGTCCGGCGACGACTTTGATGCAGAGAGCGTCGAGCTGCTGGCGCTGAAAGATGCTTTAGCTAAATTAGACGAAATAGAAAGAAGCGTTGTTCTAATGAGATACTTTAGGGATATGAACCAGGTGGACGTGGCGAGGAGGCTTGGAATATCCCAGGCGCAGGTTTCACGGCTGGAGAAGCGTGCTCTGAAACGCATGAGGGATTGCATGGCGGTGTGAAGTTAAAGGGCAGCGATCTGGAAAGTCGGGGAAGGCTAGAAAAGCGTCACGGTAAACGGGTGAACAGGTGAAAGGGAGGTGATTCCTCTCTTTTTTATCTCTTTCAATATCCATCTTATATTTCGCCGGGTGGGCACGGTTATGGGATTCCTGTGGAAATGTTGCAGGGGATTTAACCGAATTAAAGCGTGATATGGTGAACATACTAAGCCCGAAACATCCTGAGGCTGAAGCACCGGCTGGGATCAGCCAGATGGATCAGCCGGGTGCAACTCGGCTTGGTGCAACGCTATTCTGACTTGGGCTTGATTGCGAAAGGGGTGAACAGATATGACCGTTGTGAAGGTTATTGAATTGCTCGGTGAATCCCAGACTAGCTGGGATGACGCTGTGAGGAGCGCAGTAAGAGAGGCGTCGAAGACTGTCCGGAATATCTCCGGTGTCGAGGTTACAAATATGACGGCGAGCGTGGAAAACGGCAACATCACCAAGTATAAGGCAAACGTCCAGGTCGCTTTTGCAGTGAACGGGACCTAAGTTCTGGTTCCTTAATTTGTACGAATTTGTCAGCAATTTCCAGGACTTACGGTATTACGTCACAGGGGTTGCCGGTGCTTGCGTGACGGGGCCTTTGAAATTTGGCAAGGCCCTCGCGCCAGATTTCAACGGAGGCGCGCCGCAAGCGCGCCGTCCCCGGAGCGCAACACCGGCAACCCCTGGATGATGCCGAGCTGCGGGCTGAGGAGGTATCTAGATGGCTAGCAAGCAAGATGAGGAGCAGCGAAAGAAGGCCGCATATCAGAAGCTGGTTGCTCAAAAGAAGCCCAAACCACGATCATTGCGTAATTTCGTGGTGGCATTTACCGTCGGCGGGCTGATATGCCTCGTCGGGCAGGTCATCCTCTCGCTCTTTATCTCCCGGGGAATGAGCCAGGACCAGGCCAGTGCGCCAACCCTGGCCGTGATGATATTCCTTGGGGCACTGGCCACAGGGCTGGGCATTTACGATAATCTCGGTGAGTTTGCAGGAGCGGGTGCTGCAGTGCCTATAACGGGCTTCTCCAATACAATCGTCGCAGCAGCCATGGATTTCAAGCGAGAGGGTTACGTGCTCGGCATGGGCGCCAAGATGTTCCTAATAGCGGGCCCGGTGATTGTATTCGGGATCATAACCGCGATCATTGTTGGAGCGGTCCGCATGATTGCCCTGATCGCCAGATGACCGCTAGCAACTGAGACGTGGGCGGATTACAGATGCGGGTCCGGATGCAGGTTATGCCGGTATTGTAGGCTAATTGTAGACTAATTATGGGCACGGAGCATAGACAAATTTAGACAATAATGTGGGGGGTGAAAGGGTGGCCTCGAAGAGGGTAGGAAAAAGGACGATCAGGTTACAGAATCCACCTTTTATTATAGCCGCGGGGACCGTAGTCGGGCCACAGGAAGGCAAGGGCCCCCTGGCGGGCGAGTTCGACGTTGTGTCCCCGAATTGCACCCTTGGCCAGAAAACGCCTGAGCAGGCAGAAAGCCGGTTCCTCCAGGAGGCTGCGAAAATAGCCCTTGACAAGGCTGGGTTGCAGCCTCACCAGGTTGATTACATGCTGGCCGGGGACCTTTTGAATCAGATAATCTCATCAAGCTTTGCCGCGAGGCAACTGGCCATGCCTTACCTGGGCCTTTACGGCGCCTGTTCAACCTTTGCGGAGGGGCTTGGGCTGGGGAGCATGATAGTAGATGGGGGATTTGCTGATAAGGTGCTGGTAGCGGTCTCCAGTCATTACCAGGGCGCGGAACGACAGTACCGGTACCCGATAGAGCTGAATATCCAGAGGAAGTTGACGGCAAGCTATACCGTAACCGGCGCAGGGGCAGCCCTGCTCTCAAACCAGGGATCGGGCACGAGGGTCACCCTCGTGACCATAGGTGCAGTTATGGATATGGGGATCAAGGATCCCAATGATATGGGTTCAGCCATGGCTCCAGCAGCAGCTGACACGTTGTTCTGGCATTTCTCTGATACTGGAACAAGGCCCGAGGATTATGATATGATCCTTACAGGGGACCTTGGCCGGGTCGGTAGGATTATGCTGCTTGAGGTCTTAAAGGATAAGGGTATTATGCTGGGGGACAACTACAATGACTGCGGCCTTATGATCTACTCCGACAAGCAAAACGTCGGAGCCGGCGGGAGCGGGTGCGCATGTTCGGCCGTTGTCACACTCGGCCATATCATGAGGCGCATGCAAAATGGAGAGCTGCACAAGGTCCTGCTCGCCTCAACGGGAGCCCTCTTGAGTCCCCTTTCATCCCAACAGGGTGAATCCGTGCCGGGGATTGCACACGCTATTGTCCTGGAAAGGTAGGAGGAATCTCATGACATATCTCATGGCATTTCTGATAGGCGGGTTGATCTGTGGAATCGGCCAGGTGATTCTCGATCATACCAAGCTGACGCCCGGGCACATGCTTGTGGCGTTTACAATGGCCGGGGCCCTGCTGGGCGGCCTTGGCGTGTATGAGCGGCTCCTCAAGATAGCCGGTGCCGGCGCCCTGGTCCCTGTTTCAGGGTTCGGGGCCTCACTCGTGAGGGGGGCCCTGGTCGAGGCGGGCAGGCTTGGGTGGATAGGGCTCTTCACAGGCGTCTTCGAGTTTACTGGCCTCGGGCTTGCCTCTGCGATTTTTTTCGGGTTCCTGATAGCTCTGATCTTTAACCCGAGATCATAGGGGTTGCCATAGGGGTTACGCCAGAAGGAATACCGGGAGGGATGAAGGAGTTTTTGTTTTAAGAAAGAATATGTACAGGCGGTCGAGTTTGTGGAATTAAATTCCATAACAGGATCGCGGTTTACGAGGTGAGCGTTACATGGGCGTGACAGTAGGAATTCCCCGCGCCCTTCTCTATTATCTCTACTATCCCATGTGGAATACCTTTTTTGAAGAGCTGGGGGCCAACGTCGTAATTTCAAAGGCTACAAACAAGCGCATAATGGACCTCGGGGTCAAAGCCACAGTTGACGAGGCGTGCCTGCCTGTAAAGGTATTCCACGGTCACGTTCTTGACCTCGCCGAGCCAGGGAATGTTGATTTCATTTTCATCCCGCGAATCGTCAGCGTCGAGAGAAGGGCCTATATCTGTCCAAAGTTCATGGGCCTGCCGGATATGGTCAGGAACAGTATAAGGTCGCTGCCGCCGGTTCTGGATACCTGTATCGATCTGAGCAAGGGCGACAGGGGATATGAAAGGGCGATCCTCGACCTCGGGAGGCGGCTTGGGGCGCGGTCCTCGCGTATCCGGAGGGCTTATGAGCTGGCTACTTCGAGGTTGAAGGAGTTCGAGAAAACCCTGCAGGCAGGCAAGCTCCCTGATGAAGCCTTGCGTCTCATCGGGCTCGGGGTTGGCGGTGGGCCGGCCGGCGAGCTCGCTGGGGCGAGTGGATGCAGCGAGGCGGCGGCAGCCGAGGGCGACGATGGCGTCCTCTCCATCGCTGTGCTCGGCCATCCGTATAATATCTACGACAATTATATAAGCATGTCCATTATTCCCAGGCTCCAGAAGATGGGCGTGAGGGTAGTAACAGCGGAGATGATACCTGAGGAGGTCACCGAGGCTGCGAGCCAGAAGCTACAAAAGAAGCGGCTCTTCTGGACCCTCGGGCGGCGTCTCCTGGGAGCGGCTGTTCATCTCATCGAGAGCGGCGGGATTGATGGATGTCTCTATGTGAGCTCTTTCGGATGCGGCCCGGATTCGCTTGTTGGGGAGCTAATTGAAAGGGGGGTAAAGCGCGAAGGGGCGTTTCCATTTATGATGGTTACTATCGATGAGCAGACAGGTGAGGCCGGGGTGGTGACGCGCCTCGAGGCCTTTATCGATATGATCCGTCGAAGGCAGGCCGGCTGAAGATGAAAGTTACGTTTCCTCATATGGGCAACCTTTATATACCGCTGAGAGCCCTTTTCGAAAACCTTGGTCTCACGGTGATAGTCCCTCCAAGATCGAGCAAGAGAACTCTGACCCTCGGCACGCTACACTCCCCGGAATTTGCGTGCCTTCCGCTCAAGGTCAACGTGGGGAACTTCATTGAAGCATTCGAGCTCGGCGCTGACGCCGTGATAATGGCAGGTGGTGTCGGCCCCTGCCGTTTCGGGTATTATGGCGAGGTCGAGAAGGAGATTCTCGAGGACCTCGGCTACGATTTTGAGATGTTCATCATAGAGCCGCCGCAGGGGAGGTTTCGTGAGGTTCTGCATGAGCTGGGGCGGCTTGTAGGGAGGGTCACAGCGCGCCAGGTCATCCATGCGGTGCGCATCGCCTGGGAAAAGCTTTCAGCCGTGGAGGCGCTGGAGAAGCTGGCGGCCAGGGTGAGGGCCAGGGAGATACAGAAGGGGAGCACGACGAGGGCGTTGACTCAGGCTCTCAAGGATATCGATGAGGCCGCGAAGCTGAGCGAGGTGAGGACGGCACGTCTCGACGGCCTCTCAACCATCAACAACGTGCCGCAACGAGAGGACTACGACCCGCTGCGCGTCGGCATTGTTGGTGAAATATATGTGGTGCTCGAGCCATTCGTGAACCTCGATGTCGAGCGGGAACTCGGGGAGATGGGGGTTGAGGTCGACCGGTCGATATACCTTGGCGACTGGATAGGCGTCCATGTAATCAGGGATGCTTTGCGTTTCGGGAAGGGGAGCCTGAACAAGGTCAGGGAGCTTGCCAGACCCTACCTGCGGCACTTTGTCGGCGGGCACGGGATCGAGAGCGTGGGACATTCGGTTGAGTATGCGAGAAGGGGCTTTGATGGGGTAGTCCACCTTGCGCCTTTCACATGCATGCCCGAGATTGTTGCCGAGAGCATCTTGCCCAGGGTGAGCAAGGATCTGGACATCCCCATAATGACACTGGTATTTGATGAGCACTCAGCAGACGCCGGGGTCGTTACGCGTCTTGAGGCCTTTGTCGACCTCATAGCCAGGCGACGAAGCCGCCTAGCTAAGAACCTGGGGGAGGAGAAACATGCGGGGATATATCGGAGTTGACGTGGGATCTGTTAGCACTAATGTTGTTGCCATAGATGACGAGGTGAATGTAATCGAGAAGGTTTACCTGAGAACCCAGGGACAGCCCATCAAGGTCGTGCAGGAGGGCTTGAAGGCCATCGCAGAGAAGTGTGGCGATATTGAGATCGCCGGGGCCGGGACCACAGGCAGCGGCCGGAGGCTGGCCAGCGTCATCGTGGGTGCTGATTGCGTCAAGAATGAAATAACAGCCCACGCGATTGCGGCCTCGCACGCAGTGCCTGGCGTCCAGACCGTGTTCGAGATCGGCGGCCAGGATTCGAAGATCATCATCCTGAGAAACGGGGTAGTTATCGATTTCGCCATGAATACGGTCTGCGCCGCAGGGACCGGGTCATTCCTCGACCACCAGGCGATGAGGCTCAATATACCGATAGAGCAATTCGGGGACCTGGCGCTGAAGGCCGAGGTCCCCGTCAGGATCGCCGGCAGGTGTGCCGTCTTTGCCGAGTCGGATATGATTCACAAGCAACAGATGGGCCACAGGATCGAGGATATCGTCTGCGGGCTATGTGAAGCGCTGGTCAGGAACTACCTGAACAACGTAGGAAAGGGCAAGGATATCTTACCCCCTGTAGTATTCCAGGGGGGCGTCGCGGCCAACGCCGGGATGAAGAGGGCATTCGAAAAGGCTCTCGGCGAGGCTGTCATTGTGCCGGAGCATTATAATGTCATGGGTGCGATTGGCGCTGCTATCCTGGCAGCGGAAGAGGTAAAACGCAGGGGAACCAAGACCCTATTTCGCGGGTTCGAGGTTGTGGATGATGACTTCGAGGCCCGGAGCTTTGAGTGTAAAGGCTGCCCCAACCGGTGCGAGGTAATCAATATCATTAGGGATGGGGATACGATAGCCCGCTGGGGCGATAGGTGCGGGAAGTGGGAGGCTCTTTGAAATTCCTTGACGCTGGCTGTTTTCCATGTTAGTATAATATAGAAAATGGTGGCTTCGATCTCGAGCTAAGCGGGGCGTGCGCACGGTCGATGGGTCGATGGGACAGTACCCGTTGATCGTTTTTTTATAGCGCAGGAATTGTCACGAAGTTAAGTGATGACGCAGGAAGAGTGATAACGCAGGAAAAAGGAAGGGGCTTGGACTTCCAGATGGATTTCTACGGTACAATGCGAATAAACGATAAGGGACATCTCGAAATAGGGGGATGCGATACCATCGATCTGGCCGGGGAATACGGGACGCCGCTTTACGTAATGGACGAGAAGGCCATTCGCGGGGAGTGCCGGGCATTCCGCAGGGCACTGGAAACCCGGCATGCCAACAGCGAGGTGATATACGCGGGCAAGGCGTTCTCGACGATGGCCATGTGCAGGATCGTCGATGAGGAAGGGCTCGGCCTGGATGTTGCCTCGGGGGGAGAGATTATCACAGCCCTCAAAGCCGGCTTCCCAGCCGGTAGGATATACTTCCACGGGAACAATAAGAGCAGGTCCGATCTGGAGATGGCCCTGCGGGCCCGGATAGGCCGGTTTATGGTGGATAACCTCTATGAGCTCGAGATGCTCCATGACCTCGCCAGGCAGCTCAGGATCAGGGCTCACGTGGATTTCCGGGTGACGCCGGGGGTTGAGGCGCATACACACGAATACATCCGGACGGGACAGCTCGATTCCAAATTTGGGCTGGGCCTGCAAAACGGCCAGGCCATGATGGCGATCGAGAAGGCCCTAGCCATGGAGGGCATAGTGGTACACGGGCTTCACTGCCATATCGGCTCTCAGATATTTGAACTCGAGTCCTTCAAAGTGGCCTGTGAGCTAATGGTGGACTTCATGGCAAGGGTCAGGCGGGAAACGGGCTTCACATGTGAGGAGCTCAACCTGGGGGGCGGCCTTGGCGTGCGCTATGTGGAGGGTGATGTAAGGGCGAGTGTTGAGGATTACGCCGACCTGGTTGTAAGCACCCTCTACAGGAAGGCAGGAGAACACAACCTGCCGGTTCCGAAGCTCCTGGTTGAACCCGGTCGCTATATCGTGGGGCAGGCAGGCACGACGCTTTATACTGTCGGGTCAATAAAGGATATACCCGGCATCCGGAAGTATATCGCCGTGGACGGGGGTTATACTGACAACCCCCGGGTGGCGCTCTATGGCGCGAAGTACCAGGTTATAGTTGCAAACAAGGCCAACTGCGACCCTGTGGAGACCGTGACGATAGCCGGGAGATGCTGCGAGTCCGGGGATATGCTGGCCTGGGATGTCCGGCTGCCCAAACTCGAGCCCGGTGATATCCTGGCCTTCCTCACCACCGGGGCCTATCAATACTCGATGTCGAGCAATTACAACCGGTTCGCCCGGCCCGCGGTGGTATTTGTGCGGGACGGCGAGGTTGGCCTGGTGGTGGAGCGAGAGAGCTATGAGGATGTCATCACCCATGACAGGATCCCGCAGAGGTTGCTGAAGGGGGCTTTTAAGGAGCCAGAACTCGAGGCAAGGACTGACGCGATGGTATCGCGGGTCTAGGAAGCCCGGGAGGCGCGGGTGTGAGAGAATCGGGCGGATGAAGTGGGAATCGGGCAAATCAGGAAGAGGAGGATGGCGAGACTAGGTGCAAAGTATTGCTTCGATACTGATAACTCTCCCAATAATCCTTTTCGCGCTCACGGTGCATGAGTATGCCCATGGCATGGTCGCGAACGGCCTCGGCGATCCAACGGCGCGGATGCAGGGGAGGCTGACGCTGAACCCCCTGGCTCACCTGGACGTGATCGGCACCTTGATGCTCATTGTAACGCAGAGGTTTGGATGGGCCAAACCGGTGCCTATAAACCCGGCCTACTTCAAGGATTGGCGCAGGGGGATCATGCTGGTTGGCCTTGCGGGGCCCCTGGCCAACGTCACGCTCGCCTTCATAGCGGCCCTGCCCTTGAGATTTGGGGCGCCTCTGACGCCGGTTATAAGGTTTCTCCTGGAGATGACTGTTTATATCAACCTGGGACTCGCCGCCTTCAACCTTATACCGCTCCCCCCCCTTGACGGGTCCAGGGTGGTCATGGGGCTCTTGAGGGGCCGTTACTCTTACAGTTATGCCCAACTTGAGGCGTATGGCCCGTTTATCTTGATGTTGCTCATCCTCACGGGGGCCACAGGCTATATCATTATGCCCATATGGTTTCTCTTGAGGAGAATCGTGCTGGGATGGTAGGCCCGGGGTTAGATATTTAGAGATGTCCGCCATGCAGTGAGGGGGAAGGAATGGATGGGAAAGCCACGAGTCTTCAGCGGGATGAGGCCGACAGGCAGGCTTCAATTAGGAAACTACTTCGGCGCGCTCAAAAACTGGGTAGATATGCAGGACGACTATGAATGCTATTTCGGGGTCGTCGACTGGCACGCCCTCACTACAGGATATGAGGATACCAGCGAGATAAGGGATAATACGAGGGAAATGGTTGTTGACTGGCTGGCTGCCGGGCTCGATCCTGAGAAAAGCGTTATAATCCGCCAGTCTGATATAAAGGAGCATGCTGAGCTCCAGTTGCTTTTTTCCATGATAACCCCCCTGGGCTGGCTGGAGCGGTGCCCGACTTACAAGGAACAGCTTCACCAGCTTGAAGGCCGGGATATCATGACCTACGGCTTCCTCGGTTACCCGGTTTTGATGGCTGCCGATATCCTGGCATATAAAGCAGAGGCCGTCCCGGTGGGTGAGGACCAGCTCCCTCATGTGGAGCTGACGCGCGAGATAGCCCGGCGTTTCAATTTCCTTTATAAACCTGTTTTCCCTGAGCCCCAGGCGCTATTAAACAGGGACGTCACCCTGCTGCCCGGGATCGACGGGAGGAAGATGAGCAAGAGCTACGGGAATTACATCCTTATGTCCGCGGAGCCTGGGGAGGTTGAGGAGAGGGTCGGGATGATGGTGACAGATCCTGAGCGCATAAGGCGCACAGATCCAGGACATCCAGGCGTGTGTACGGTTTATGCCTTCCACAAGGTGTTCTCAGGCGAGGAGCTCCCCCAGATAGAGGCTGACTGCATAGGCGCCAGGATCGGGTGCGTGGAATGCAAGAAACGCCTGGGCCAAGCCCTTAACCGGGCTCTCGAGCCGGTCAGGGAGAAGCGCCGCGCCCTGGTGGCCAATCCCGAACTGGTTGAGGATATCCTCAGGGATGGGGCGAAAAGGGCGAGGGCCGTGGCTGGCAGGACGCTCGAAGAGGTCCGGAGCGCCATGAGAATATAACAATACCGGGCAACACCGCGCCAGCGGCGATGGATGCGCTGGACCGGGAGGCCGGGATCGGCGAATGGCGATTGATTGGAGGACGGCGATCTATGCCAGCACCTCTCAGGAAACTGCAGCGCGGGACCGGCGGCGTTGCCGGCGACGAGCTCACGGATCTTCTTTCCAAAATTGAAGCGCGGGAAGTCGATATCGTCGAGGTATCCATCTCCGATATCGCAAGCCGCATTCTCGACCGGGCGTTCCCGCCGGGCGGCCAGGGCCAGGGGCAGGGGAGCGGTAGTGAAATTGATATAGACTCATTGAGCGAGGTGCTTGTCAAGCTCTCCGAGTTGGTGCAGCTAAAGGTGCGAAAGATCCTGCCACCCGATCCGCCGGCGGCGCTTGACGATGCCGCTTCAATCGGGTTGTTCCAGGACGGCCTGGAGCAGGACGCGGACCCGGGCGGTGAGGACGACCGCAGCGGTAGCGGTGAGCTTTTGGCCCGCCTCATGCAGTACCGGGTCTTCAGGGACGCCGCGGTGGAGCTTGAGAGACGCGAGGAATTGTGGAGGAATGTGTATACCCGCACGGATTTAGCTGGTCCGTGCCTGGCTCCGGCTGAGAATAGAGGGGTGAACCCCGGCGGTCCCGGAGCCGCGGACGCCGGTGAGGGGGTCCTCAATAAGGATGTTCTCCGGCAGCTTCTTGATGAACTGCGTGAGGTGCTGGACGCCGACCCCGAGGAAGCCTTGCGCCATATCCCGCTTGAGGAGATGCCCATAGTCGATAAAATGGAGGAAGTGATGGCGCAGGTCGAGAAAAAGGGGGTCACAACGTTCAGGGATTTGTTTTCCCCGCGTTCAACCCGCGTCGAGATCATCGCCACGTTTCTGGCCATTCTGGAGCTTATACGCCTTATGAAGCTTACCGTCTCCCAGGAGGGGCGCTTCGGAAAGATCGTAATCAGCAAGGCGTAGTATGTAGTATTGTCTGATAGCTCTAGCTACCCAATTGCTGCCTGAGAAAGTACAGGGGTGTATGTTGCTATGGATGTCGATGAGGCAAGGAGAGTAGTAGAGGCTCTTATTTTTGCCTCGACCCGACCGCTCAGGGCGGAGGAGATAGCCCAGGTTATCGGGTTTGATGTCGAGCCCACAATTGCTTTAATCCACCAGATTAAATCCGAATATGATTCAACGCACCGCGGCATCCAGGTGGTAGAGGTCGCCGGGGGCTACCAGATGGCAACCCGGCCCGATCTGGCCCCTTATATTGAGAAAATCGAAAGGGCCCCGAGGGGACAGGGCCTTTCTCGCGCCGCTCTCGAAACGCTGGCTGTGATCGCGTATAAGCAGCCCATCACCCGCAGCGAGATAGAGGCCTTACGGGGAGTGCGCGTTGATGCGGTGCTTGCGACCCTCCTTGAGCGTGGCCTCATCCGCGAGGTCGGGCGGAAGGAGACTCTAGGGAGGCCGATCCTTTACGGCACCACACCCGAGTTCCTCCGTTATTTTGGGATGAAATCCCTCTCCGAGCTTCCCGAATTGAAGACTCCAGGCAGGTCGAATACCCAACCACAAACTGGTTAAACTAATTTTAAACTAATTATAGGGCATGACCGGGAAGGCATGACGAAGGGACTATGCCAGAAGGGAGCTCGCCGTTTTGCATGTGGAGCGTGCGCTTTATATCATTTTTGCGCTCCTGGGCTTCATCATCATTCTTTCCTTTGTCCCAATTGAGCTTACCATAATCTACGCGCGCGAGCAGGGGAAGGATCACCTTGATCTGCTTCTCGGCTTCTTCAACGGCGTGTTCAGATTTCGCGCGCTAAGCCTCCGGCACCCCGCCCGGCTCCTCGTCGATCGAATCCTACAACGTTTTGGACTGGCGGGCCTTTCAGGGCAAATACCACCAGGGGATACAAAAGGTCAAAGACGGCCAAAAGCAAAAGGGACGCTGGTGACCCGCGTGGGGTGGAGAGCTAAAAGCCTTATATTGGATTTTTTCAAGATGGAGCTGGCCAGAGATGGCCTGCCTTGCAGGGACTTCGAGGTTAGCCTGAATGTCGGCGCGGGCGATGCGGCGCTCACGGGGATGCTCGTCGGGGGCTTGTGGGCCGCGACTTCACCTGCCATCTTTAGTCTTGGGAAATTCATTAAATTTGGGAAGCGAAGGCCCAGGATCAGCATCAAACCCGACTTCTCCGCGCGCCGGCTCGACGTGAGGTTTCGCTGTATATTAGTGCTAAACGTCGGTTATATTATCTTGCGAAGTATTGTTCGTCGTGCAGGTGTTCTTCTCAAGAAGGGGGTTCAATTATATGGCAGCTCACCCTATTGAGGGTCTGATGAAGACCGCTATGGAGAGCATAAAGGAAATGGTTGATGTAAATACAATTCTGGGTGATCCAGTTGAGACGCCGGATGGCAGCGTTATACTCCCGGTCTCCCGGGTGAGCTTCGGGTTTGCGGCGGGCGGCAGTGAGTTCGTCGAGACAGGACCTGTCATGGCTGCGACGGGAGCGTCCCAGGGTCAGGAGGAACAGGGGGCGCCTGAGGACATGATGGCGGCCGCGCACCCGTTCGGTGGTGGGAGCGGTGCTGGAATATCCGTACAGCCGGTCGCGTTTCTCGTGGTGGGCCATGGTCAGGTGCGTTGCCTGCCTGTCGATGGCGGTGCAATACTGGACCGCATTATCGACCTGGCTCCACAGCTCCTTGGGCAACTCCAGGGCCAGGGCGGGCTCGGGCGCCCGGGTCGCAGGGAGGCTATAGCGAGTCCAAATGTCCAGGGAGGGGTGCAGTAGGGCGGCAGGGCGCAGTAGCGGCAGGCAATAGGCCGGCCTGGCAACCTGCGAGGCTCCTAAAACCGTTTTGACAGCCATTCCCCGTTGTAGTATATTAAACTCGTTGAGGACCGACTAGGAGAATATACCAGGGGGATGGTTATGGTAAAGCAGTTTGCTGTCATAGGTCTCGGGCGTTTCGGGGTCAGTGTCGGGAAGACGCTCGCGAAGCTTGGGCATGAGGTGCTCGCTATAGATAAGAACCAGGACACCGTGCAGCATGTGGCAAATATTTTTACACATGCGGTCCAGGCTGATGCCACAGACGAGGAGGCCCTGAAGGCTCTCGGGATTCGAAACGTGGATGTCGCCATAGTTGCGATCGCCCAGGATATCCAGTCGAGCATTCTCGCTACCCTGGCGCTGAAAAGCCTTGGGGTCAAGTATGTTGTTGCCAAGGCTCACGATGAGTTACATGGCAAAGTACTCGAGAAGGTCGGGGCGGATAGGGTCATTTACCCTGAGCGCGATATGGGCATAAGGGTGGCAAATAATCTCGTTTCCTCAAATATCCTGGATTATATTGAGCTGTCTCCTGACTACAGTATTATCGAGGTCGTTGCAACGGATGAGTTTGCGGATAGGTCCCTGCGCGAGCTCAACCTGCGGGCAAAGTATGGTATAACTGTCGTAGCTATCAAGAGCGGCACCGAAATCAAGGTTTCCCCTGGGGCCGATGATAAGATTCACAGGGGCGATATCCTAGTAGTGCTGGGTAGAAACGAGAATCTCGACCGGCTGCAAAAGCTCTGGTAAAAGCTCTGGGAGTGGCCAGGTGGTTTGAAGCTATATGGAACGCCTCCAGAAAGCGCTCGCCAAGGCAGGGGTTGCTTCGCGTCGCCGGGCTGAGGAATTGATACTTGAGGGAAGGGTAAGGGTTAATGGTGAGGTTGTGACGGCCCTTGGCACCAGGGTAGAGCCTGGCGTGGATGAAATAAGGGTCGACGGGCGCGTCATCGCCTGCCATGTCCCGAGGGTGTATCTTGCCCTGAATAAGCCCCGGGGGTATGTCACGACAACCCGCGATCCCCAGGGGCGGCCTACAGTCCTTGACCTGATCCCGGATGTCAGGATGCGCGTTTTCCCCGTAGGAAGGCTCGACTCTGATACAGAGGGTCTTCTTATTTTGACCAATGATGGTGATTTCGCCTATGCGCTTACCCACCCGAAGCATGAGGTCCCAAGGACTTATATAGCGTGGGTTTCAGGTCTCCCGGCAGAGGCCAGCCTCGAAGCGCTCCGGAATGGGGTCATACTTGAGGATGGCCCGACCGCCCCAGCCGATGTCAGGGTGCTGGGCCGGCATAGGAGGGGCGTCGTCCTGCAGCTCAGGATTCACGAGGGCCGCAAGAGGCAGGTGCGGCGCATGTGCAAGGCTGTGGGGCACCCCGTCCTGGCATTGAGGCGCGTTGCGATAGGCCCGCTTCGCCTCGATGACCTGGGGATCGATGTCGGCGGCTACCGGTTTCTGACCCCTGACGAGGTCAGGCCCTTGCTTGATGTCGCGCATGCTGTGCGCGCTGTAGCGCGTGATGCAGGTATAGCGCGGTGACGCAAGTGCAGTGCGATGATGTGTTAAGTTGATGATGTGTCAACTCGCGGCGATGTAAGTAAAAGTAAGTTAAGTAATGCGGGTGATATAGGTGAATGTCAGGGGCATCCTCACCATCCTGGGAACATGGTTTCTGAGGGCGTCGATCCTGGCTTTTATTTTGTTGGTTCTATCCCAGGGCGCGCTGACATTTGAGGCTGCGAGGGTTTTTCTTTGCAGGGTCGAGAGATTCGAGGGGAGACCTGCACTGCGCGGGGCTCCGCCGGACCCGGGCTGGATCACCCCGCGTGGTTCACACAAATAAAAGTATAGAACCTCTTGGAAACGTGAGCATTAATCCCTTGCGAACCAGGTAAATCTGTGTTAGACTAATTTTTGTCGGGAGCTTTGCTTATAATCGGGTAAAGAGGTTTACACAGGGTTTATCAGACGTGGTGCTGAATGACAGCTGCAAGTGCAGGGAGCTGGCGTGTACCGCATGACAAGAGTGGTAGGGCGGTACCGGTTAGTGGATCTGATCTGATAGGTCTAACCTAACCTGAATAGATTTTAAGAGGAGACACTCCCGCGCGAGTGTCTTTTTTACCATAGGGAACCTGCGGGTGAGGAGCTGGTGTGAGAGTGGGTCAGCGCGAGTCTGGGCAATGGATATCCGGGTGCGAGTCGGGGGGCAGGCCCGGGTGCAAGGTTGAGATGAGAAAAACCCTGGAGCGGATCGAGCCGTATTCCCCGGGCAAGCCGATCGAAGAGGTTCAACGGGAGTTCGGAATTCAGGAGGTAATAAAGCTTGCCTCCAATGAGAACCCCCTCGGCCCGTCACCGAGGGCCATCGAGGCTGCTATTTCAGCATTGAGGCGCGTGAGCCTTTACCCGGACGCCGGAGGACGCGACCTCAAGGACGCCATTGCTCGCAGGTATTCGCTGTCGCCTGAGAATGTGTGTCTCGGAAACGGGGCCGACGAGATAATACGGATGCTCGCGGAGGCCTTCCTAGAGGAGGGCGATACAGTTCTCTCTGTGGAGCCGACATTTACGCAATATAAGTTTGCAGCCGATCTCATGGGACAGTCGTACGCATCCGTGCCTCTCATCAATATGCAATTTGACCTGGAAGGCTTAAGGAAGGCCATTACCCCACGGACGAAGCTCATCTTTATCTCTAATCCAAATAATCCGACCGGGTCCATCCTGCGGGGAGATCAGCTTGCCACCCTCATTTCCTTTACTCCGGAAAGGGCTATTCTGGTCCTTGATGAGGCCTATGCTGATTATGTAACAAACGGGGATTTTCGGAGCGGTTTCATGTATATTGGACCAGCCTCTGCCGCCCCGAACGTTGTCGTCGTCAGGACCTTCTCGAAAATTTACGGACTCGCCGGGTTAAGGGTCGGTTACTGCCTCGGCCACAGCAGGGTTATAACCGCTCTTGAACGCGTCAGGAGCCCGTTTAATGTGAACCTCGTGGCTCAGGCCGCGGCCATTGCCGCCCTCGATGACCACGAACACGTCAAGAGGACTGTTGCGCTCAACGAATCAGGGAAGGCCTTTCTTTACGGAGAATTTGAAAGACTCGGCCTGGACTACGTGCCTACAGAGGCCAACTTCATCCTGGTGAGGCTTGGAGCGCATGCAAGGGAGGTATGTCATCGCCTCCTCCTGGCCGGGGTTATTATCCGCTCTGCACATATCTTCGGGCTAGATGAGTATGCGAGGATAACGATTGGGACGGCCGGGGAGAACAGGAGATTGATATCCGCTCTTGAGGATGCCCTGCCGGCGGTTACGGAGGCAATCAGGGAGAATGACAAAGCTTAAGAAACGCCTTGTAATAGCGATCGACGGCCCTGCCGGAGCCGGCAAGAGCACGATCGCAAGGCTGGTAGCCGAGCGGCTGGGGTATATCCATATAAGCACGGGCTTGATGTACCGGGCTCTCACCCTGAAGGCCCTGCGTCTTAATATAGACGTAGAGGACGCAGAGCGACTCGCGGACCTGGCGCGAAATACCAGCATAGACATTGTGCGTGACCCCAACGGTGAGATGCGGGCGATCCTGGATGGAGAGGATGTCACCAACGAGCTCACCAGCCCTCAGGTCAATGGCAGTGTCTCCCCCATATCAAAGGTCGCGGGGGTCAGGACCGTCCTCACGGCCCAGCAGCGCAGGATGGCATGCAGCGGCGGCGTCGTGATGGACGGGCGGGATATAGGGACCGTGGTCCTTCCCGGTGCCGACATCAAGATATTCCTTACAGCCTCTCTCGAAGAGCGGGCTGCGAGGCGGCTTGCCCAGCTGAGGGAGGAGGGCCGCGCCGCTGAATGGGATGCGGTTTACCGGGAACTCCTGATGAGAGATGAGATTGACTCAGGGAGGGCCATCGCTCCGCTCATGCCAGCCGGGGATGCCGTTATAGTTGATACGACCGGTAAGTCCATAGATGAGGTGCTGGCTGAGGTGCTCGGCCTGATTGATGGCCTGAGCAAATGTCTGTAGGGTGGGTAGGGGGGAAGGAGCACCTAATGTTTTACGCGATTATACGGTTTATTTTCCTCGTTATCCTGGTTGTATTCTTTCGCATGAGGGTTGAAGGCCATGAAAATGTACCCAGGCGTGGCCCAGTCATCCTGGCTGCGAATCACATGAGCCTCCTGGACCCCATAGTTGTCGGGTGCGCGTTGAAGCGAAGGGTGAAGTTTATGGCCAAAGCCGAGCTCTTCAAGAACAGGGCATTTGGCCTGGTGCTGCGGTGGCTGGGCACCTTCCCCGTCCGCCGCGGGGAATCGGACCGGGACGCCTTTCACAGGTGCTTCCAAGTGCTTGAAGCAGGGCAGGTCCTGGGGATTTTCCCCGAGGGCACGAGGAGCGTGGACGGGAGGCTGGGGCGATTCTCCTCTATAGCGGCAGTGCTCTCTAGCAAGACTGGGGCCCCTGTGGTCCCCGTCGGGATACTGGGAACAGGGCAGATATTGAGAAGAGGCTCGTTCATTCCCCGTCTCGGTCGCGTCGTGGTGCGAATTGGTCCTCCTGTGGCCGCCGGACAGGCACACGACATCGAGGCTGGAGCCGGAGATATGAGCAAGGCCGGGACAGTGGTCAATGTCGATGGTGCAATTAGGAGCGCAAGCAAGGGGAGCATCCAGGATATGACTATTAAAATAGCGAATGAGGTGAACAGGCTCATCTCCTAGTACTTTTCCACCAGCACCAGATAATCCTAACAATTGCAGGTCCATTTTGATATTGTTTTATTAGTGTTGATCGGGAATATTTATATTGAGCGGGGAGATTAGGTATTGGATATCATCCTGTGTGAGCATGCGGGTTTTTGTTATGGGGTCAGGCGGGCTATTGATATAACCCTGGCCGCGGTCAGGTCGTGTGGTAAGGCGTATACCCTTGGCCCGCTTGTTCACAATCCTCAAGCTGTGAAGTGGCTCGAGGCCAGCGGGATAGGCGTCTGTGACAGCCTCGAGGCGTGCGGCGACGGAACCCTTGTTATACCTTCGCATGGCCTGCCTCCACGTATCATAGACTCTGCGAAGGAGAAAGGGCTGAGGGTGGTTGACGCTACCTGCCCTCACGTCAGGCGCGCGCAGCAGCTTGCCTGGAGGGCGGCCCGCGATGGCTACCAGGTCCTCGTCATCGGCGACAAGGGCCACTCAGAGGTCGAAGGCCTATTGGGCTGGGCTGGGCCTCAGGCCGTTGTCGCTCAAGATGTTGATGACCTGGGCCGGGCTGAGATATCAAGCAGGGTAGCTATTGTGGTGCAAACGACACAAAGCCTTGACGTGCTCAGGAGTATTGCCGATGTAATCCTGGGACGAGCCAGGGAGCTGGTTATATATAATACGATTTGCGGCGCTACGGAGGAGCGGCAGAATGCAGCGCGCGATCTGATGTCGCGGGTTGATGCGATGATAGTTATCGGGGGGCGCGCGAGTGCAAATACAAGAAGGCTCTGGGAGGTGTGTAATGCTTCTGGAGGTAGGGCTTATTGGATTCAAGATGCTGGCGAGCTGGACGCAGCATTGTTCAGGGATGTAAAGGCCGTGGGGATTACAGCGGGGGCGTCCACGCCGAATTGGGTTATTGAGGAGGTTGTGCGGAAGATGAAAGACTTGGATCAGGAGAAGCTAGACCAAGAGAAATCCGGGGAGTTTGGGGGGGCCCAGCTCACAGAGGTGAGCTCTGACGAGGCACCGGGCGATCTGCCGGCCAGCGATGATAGCAGCGAGGGGCGTGCTCAGGCGGGGGAAAAAGAATCCGGCGGAGGGCCTAATGGAGAGGGGCAGCAGTTTGATGTAACGGACCTGGATAATACCGGGGAAGCGATCGAGAAGGGGCAAATCGTGAGGGGAATCGTGGTCCGTATGGAGCCGGACCAGGTCCTTGTTGATTTTGGACAAAAGTCTGAGGGCATTATACCCATATCAGAGCTTTCAAACAGGCGCATTAACTCCCCGGCTGAGGTCGTGAGCATTGGGGATGAGATAGATGCCTATGTCTTGCAGGTTGAGGACGAACAGGGGAATACGATACTATCCAAGCGGCGAGCAGACCAGGAGAAGGCATGGGAGAGGCTGACTCGGGCCCTTGACACCGGTGAGATCATAGAGGGGGTCGCAACTACTGTAGTCAAGGGAGGCGTCGTGGTGGACGTCGGGACGAGGGGCTTTGTGCCGGCGTCGCATATCGGCTTGAGGCCTGTCGCCGACCTCTCTTCCGTCGTCGGGACCCATATGCATCTCAAGGTGCTGGAGGCCGACCGGTCAAAGAATAACGCCGTCCTGTCGCAGAGGCTGGTCCTGGAGCAGGAACAGGCTGAAGCCCGGGAGCGGGCATTCGAGACCCTGAAGGAAGGGGATATCAAAGAGGGCATCGTAAAGCGGGTGGTGAACTTCGGTGCTTTCGTGGATATCGGTGATGGAGTTGAGGGGCTGCTCCACGTTTCGGACATGTCATGGGGGCGCGTGAAGGACCCGAAGGACGTCGTCTCCGAGGGTGATCACATAAAGGTTATGGTTCTGGGTCTTGATAAGGAGAAGGGACGAATCTCCCTCGGCCTCAAGCAGACGCTCCCCGACCCATGGCTCGATATCGAGAAACGTTATCCCGTTGGATCGATTGCGACAGGCAAGGTCACGAAGTTGATGAATTTCGGGGCCTTTGTGGAGCTCGAGCCAGGGATAGAAGGGCTTGTGCATATCTCACAGCTCGCGGACAGGCATATTGCCAAGCCTGAGGAGGTTGTGCAGCCCGGCCAGGAGGTTAAGGTCAAGGTCGTAAGCGTCAAGCCCCAGGAGCATCGCATAGGGTTAAGCATGAAAGAGGCAAAGCCCCCTGCGGAAAAGGCAGAAAGGGCTGAAAAGCAAGAGGGGCGAGGCCCCCGTGACAACTACGTTGCCAAGGATGAAAATGAGCATGGGCCGACCCTTGGCGATGTCTTCGGCGACCTCTTCGAGAGGGAAAACGAGTAGAAGAGTAAATAATTAAGCATGTGGAGGGCAATGTAGATAACATACGCCATATAATACGCTATATAGGCTAGAGGGCATAGGAGCAGGGCTATTAGAGATGCCCCGGCATAGGGCCGTTAGGCCTGGTGTATCCAGGTCAGCGGAGCTATGGCGGGGCATTTTTTAGCTATGTAAGTCCCAAGCTGTCTATTACTCACCATTGAATGTATATTTTTACGTATCTTTCCGCCGGGCGAATAGAGGCGCACCGCCTACCCAGCTCAGGGTGGACACATAAATACCTATTCGATGAGGAAAAATAGGCTACGAAACCTGCCGAAAAAGGGGGATAATACGTCGTGGCTACCGGAGTTATCTTGCTGCTTGCGGTCAGCGTGCTGATATTTCTCGGTCTGGCCCACCGGATACTCGACCGGATGCATCTTACAGATAAGCAGGCCCTTCTGATGCTGGGGCTCATGCTCATAGGGGGCTTCATAGATATACCGATTTCGCGCTATGTGAGGCCTGTAACCATAAACGTCGGGGGAGCGCTCGTGCCCCTCGGGATCGCAATATACGTACTGGTGAAGGCCGACACGCCGGCAGAGACGACCCGTGGGATTTTAAGTGCCGTAGTAACCGGCGGGGTGCTCTATGCCGTATCAAAGCTCTTCACCTTCGAGGAAGGGCATACGCTTGTCGAGCCCATATATCTCTTCGGCCTGATAGCCGGCGCAGTAGCGTATATTGCAGGCAGGTCCAGGCGTGCTGCATTTGCCGGTGGCATTCTCGGTGTCCTGATAATGGACATCGCGCATCTTATAGAGGTCAGCATCCGGGGGATTCCGAGCACCGTCTACCTGGGCGGGGCAGGCATCTTCGATACTACTGTAATAGCAGGCCTGGTCGCCGTCGCCCTGGCCGAGATTGCCGGGGAGACCTTCGAGAGGATCGGAGGAGGCCCGGCGCCAAATGAGGAGCGGATTTTGCGGGTCGATGACCCGCGGGTGGCTCTCGAGGCGAGGGGACAAGGTCAGGAGCAGGAAGATCAAGGTAATGAGGCGCATACTGGCACCGGAGGCGGGGGCCGGGAGCAGGAGGCCGGGGAGGGTTATGGGGATGAGAACAGGTAAATCCAGGGCTATAGCATTCCTTGTACCATTCTTCTTAGCATTCCTTGCATCCCTCGCGCTTGCGAGCCAGGAGACATGCGCTGAAACCGAACGCGAGAGCGGTTATTACACGTTGATGGATGAGGGTGGCCGGGTTCTCTTCAGGACGGCGCTGGAACTATCGATAGGTGACGTATTTATAGCCGAGGACAACAGGGCGTACGAGGTGCAGGAGATAAACGGGGATAATGCCAGGGCGAGGTTTCTCGAGGTTGTAAACCTGACCGATTCCGTAGATTCTATGGGAACCTTAACCCCCCAGGTGGAAGGGGAGGCCCGGATCGGTCGCGGTGGGCGTGGCCCAATCGCGATCTACCACAGCCACAGCGATGAATCCTACCAGCCCACGAGCGGCACATCCAGCAAGCGTTGGGGGGACATCTATGAGGTTGGCAAGGTGCTGGCGGCCAGGTTAAGGCAGAAGGGCTACGAGGTCATTCTATCGGAGGCCAATCATAACCCACACGACGGCGCCGCATATGAGAGGTCGCGCAGGACTGCCATGAGCCTTCTCAAGAGGCAGCCTATCGCCATCTTTGATGTCCACAGGGATGCTGTCCCCCCCGAGGAATATAATGCGCGGATTGCGGGGGAGGACGTAACCAAAGTCACCCTCATTCTCGGGAGGCAGAACCAGACGAGAGGGACGAATCTGAAGTTTGCAAAGGCGCTGAAGGCCACCGCAGATCGCCAGCATCCCGGCCTTGTAAAGGGTATATTAATGGCCCAGGGGAATTATAACCAGGATTTATTCCCGCGAGCGATGCTTCTGGAATTCGGGGCCAATACTAACACCCTTGACCGTGCCGTCCGGGGCGCCGAGCTTTTTGCCGATAGCATAGCCCTCGCCCTTGGCAGGGTGTCAGAGCCAGCGCCCTCCGTCGGGCGTGGTGGGACAGGCAGGTCGTCCCTGTGGATAGCCGGAGCAGTGCTAGCAATTGCGGTGTTCTTCATACTTTTAAATGAGGGGGCCCGAGGCCAGCTTCGAAAGCGTCTCTCCCGCCTGAGAGGCTCGGAATTCCTTAACTTTCTCGGACTGCTGCGCCGCAGGAAGTAGGGGTGTGCCTATGTTGACCATCCTGGCACGCATCTCCTTTGCCGTTGCCATGGGGGTGCTAGCCAGATATTATATGCTGAGGGTTGATTACCGGCAATATCCCAGCTATCCCCATGGCTACGTCATCCACATGGGCCTCGGGCTGATTGCGGCGAGCCTCGGAGCTCTCGCTATTCCCGCCCTCCTGAAAAGGGATTACATGGCAGTCACGATTCTTGCCCTTGCTGCACAGCAGTTTCGAGAGGTCCGCGACATGGAGCGAAGGAGTCTCGAGCGGATTGAGGAGACGGAGCTCGTGCCACGGGGCGCCGCATATATAGAAGGGATCGCGAAAGTCTTTGAGGCTCGCAATTACCTTGCAATGCTTGTGGGCCTAATCGTGAGCGGTGTTGTATTTCTGGCTCCGTTCCCCCTGGTGTTCAACCTGCTCCTGGGCGCTATTTCCGGTGTTATATCAATGAACGTATTAAACAAGGGAATGGTCGGCGACCGCGTGGGGGATATCGCGGTCGTGCGCCAGGCTGAACTGCGTTTTGCGGGGTCCCTGCTTATGGTCGAGGATGTAGTCCTAACGAATATTGGGCTCAAGGGATCGCGGGAGCTATATCTTTCCAGTGGGCTCGCGGTCGTAATAGAGCCGAAGGATGACAACGCCCGGGCGACCCTGGCCAATCTGGGCCAGCGCCAGGCTATCGCCCACGACGCAGCGGCGATCATGGGTGTGCGGCTTGACGTCTCCGAGCCGGAGTTTGTTCCGCTTGCCCGGCTGAGCACAAAAACTGGCAGGGTCGCCTTTGTCATACTCCCCATTGAAAGGGATGTCGAGAGCCTCCTCGAGGCTATAAGGAGGGTTCCAGTCCTGGAGAGCGCCAGGAGATCGCCATTACGAACCCTTGCGGGCAGGTATGCACAGGATTAAAGGGGGGTTGAAGCGCGGTGGATGTGAGCATGATCAATTCCGTCCTGGCCGTTGTGACAGTTAATAAAGAGAAAGTTGCGGGCCAGGCTCCGGTGTTTTATGCAAGCGACGAGGCTGAGATGGAGCGGATAGCCATCTACCTTAGCCGGATAACTGGCGGTATAGTCCATGATCTTGAGAATGGCGTCTATATTATCGTAAAGCACTGAGAATTAGAGATTTGGGATTTGGGATTGGATGCCAGGTTAAATATAGGGAATTGAGGATCAGATCGGAAGAGAATTAGATCGGAAGAGAAAGAGCTGTTTTGAGCATGAAGATCATATACCACTGTTATGGGAGCGCCCATTCATCAGTGGTCGCTGCTGCGATTCACATTGGAATTCTTCCCTGCGACCGTATCCCCTCGGCAAGAGAGATCATGAATGTGCCACATTTCGACAGGACCGGCTCAAATGAGATCGGGACATGCTTTTTCATGGGTGAAGACGAGTGGGGGAATTCAGTTTATATAATGGGTATGGGGTATGCTAAAGACATTGTCAGGCGGGCTATATACAGCATCTTAAAAATATACGGGATACCCGAATCCGATTTATTGCTGGTAAACGCCCTTCCCCATGTGGGCCTTATAACCAGGGTAGGTGGTGTGCTCTCGAGGCGTATGGGATTGGTCAGGGCAGGGAGGCCGCTCACGGTCTACGGTATTCAGAGATCATATGGGGACTTCGTCCGGATGGTCGACTCGATAAAGCAGGAAATAGGTGCCAATTGTTGACAGGCTTTTGATGGTATGATACACTGAGCTTGGCGTTTGACGGTAGTGTATGGTAGTGTAAGGAAGGGAGAGGGTTGGGGCGTGAGGCGCAAGACCGGCGTGGTGACTGTAATCGTTCTGGCGGCAGTATTGCTCGTCGCCTGCGGCGCGTGGTATATCTATTCTAACATCAGTGCTGTGGCCAGGGTAAACGGAAAGGCAATATCCTGGTCTAGCTTCCATAAGGCCCTGGAGGATCAAGGGGGGAAGCAGATCCTGTCCGCGATGATTCGCGAGGAGCTTATACGCCAGGCTGCTGCGCGTGAAGGCATTTCTATCAGCAAGGCCGACGTCGATGAGGAAGTGAATAATCTCGTCAAGCAGTTTGGCTCCAATGAGGCATTTGAGTCTGTCCTGGGCCAGTATGGGATGACGGAGGGGGACGTCCGGAAGCAGATCGAAGTGAGCCTGCTGCTCAATGCCCTTGCAACGAAGGATATAACGGTGACGGAAGATGAGTTGCTGAAGTACTATAACGAGCACAAGGCCGATTTTAAAGAGCCTGAAGAGGTAAGGGCCAGGCATATACTGGTAGGCGACGAAAAGGCGGCAAGGGGCATCCTGGCCCAATTGAAATCGGGTGCTGATTTTGCGGCGATAGCGAAGGAGAAGTCCAGGGATCCGGGAACGAAGGATAAAGGCGGAGACCTCGGCTATTTTCGGCGTGGCATGATGGACCCGGAGTTCGAGAAGGCCGCTTTTTCACTTGGCGTCGGCCAGACCAGCGGCATCGTCAGGTCCGCCTACGGTTATCACATAATAAGGGTGGAGGCGAGAAAGCCCGAGAAGCAGCTGGCGTTTGACGAAGTTAAAACTAGGATCGAGAAGCTAGTCAAAAACGAGAAAGCGAAGCCGGCAGGTGAGGTCATAGCCGGGCTGGCACATAGTGCCAGGATAGAGATAAACTCCAAGGACCTAAAGAGCGTGCTTGATACCCTAGCATATTAGGCATATTTAGGCATATTAGGATTGGCCAGGCCATTCCACCGGGCGTGTCTATCCGCCGCGTCAGGCCTCCATGCCGCCGTGCGGCATCACGAGAGAGGAGGGGTTACCCCTCCTCTCCCTTTGCAGGGAAGGAGATTCCATCCGGACCGCGAATAATCAAATGGTGAGGCGATCATTGAGTGGGGAAGATGAGTGCTGGAGCGAGAAAGGGGACGGGAGCCAAAGTGGCCGCGGTCAACCCCGGGTCTGCCGCCGGTGAGGCCGGCCTGGAGGGAGGCGATATTGTCCTCAGCATCAATGGCTTCCCCCTCGCTGATATTATAGATTACAGGTTCCTTGAGACAGATACGCACCTGGAGCTCGAGGTCATGAAGAAAGATGGGGAGCTTTGGGTGATAGATGTGGATAAGGACTATGATGAGGATCTCGGGATAGAGTTCGAGTCTGCAACGTTCGACGGGATCAGGACATGTCGAAATAAGTGTATTTTTTGCTTCATCGACCAGTTGCCGGGCGGCCTCAGGGAGAGTCTTTATATCAAGGACGATGATTACCGTCTCTCGTTCCTGCATGGGAACTTCATTACCCTGACAAATGCGGCTCCTCCTGATCTCGAACGTATCGCCCGGATGAAGCTTTCGCCGCTTTATATTTCGGTTCACGCGACCTCCCCCGAGGTCCGGGCGAGGCTCCTCGGCAGCCGGCACGCGGGACAAATTATGAATCAGATCAGCTTGCTCGCACGATCCGGCATAGAGATGCATATCCAGATAGTCCTGTGCCCCGACCTGAATGATGGGGCAATCCTGGATGCGACAATATCCGACCTCGCTGGTTTCTGGCCGCAGGTGAAATCCGTCGGGGTGGTCCCTGTGGGCCTCACGCGCTACAGGAGCGGGCTTTATCCCCTGAGACCGGTAACGAAGCCTGATGCCCGGGCCGTGGTTGACCAGATCGAGAGGTGGGCGGCTGAATTCAGACGGAGATTCGGCTATTCCTTTTGCTTCGCCGCCGACGAGTTCTATCTTACGGCGCGCCGTGAGGTGCCGGCCGCCTTATTTTATGAGGATTTCCCACAGTTCGAAAATGGCATAGGGCTCATAAGGTCATTCCTTGATGAGCTTGACAGCCTGCGCGAGCGACGCAAGCTGCGCGAGTTGAGTAAGCTCCGCGACATCCGGGCTCGAGGTCGGGCTCGTGGGGCTGGGATTTTTAAAAACATCCTGGTTGTGACGGGCCTTCTTGCACAAGATATAATCATGGAGGCAGCCGCTTTCATAGAGGAAAGCCTCCCGGGGCTTAGCGTGGCAGTATGCCCGGTGCGAAACCGTTTCTTCGGCGATAGCATCTCAGTGGCCGGTCTTGTTGTCGGTCGGGATATCATTGAGGCCCTGTCGGTGTGGGCCGTGGGGCGCTCCTCTGGGGACTGTGCCGGTCATGCCAGGGGCTGTGGCTGCTGCTGTGGCGATCAGATCGCCTGCATAGCCGTCCCGTCGGTAATGTTGAAATCAGGCGAGGATTTCTTCCTGGACGGGATAAGCACGAGGGATATCGAGGCGGCCCTGAATGCCCCGGTGCGCGTGGTAGAGCCGACGCCGGAGGCGTTGTTCGAGCTGGCGTGCGATATCATGGGGAAGCGGGCTGGTTCTGATCTCGACCTGGATGACTCGACCTGGATGAATCGATAGCAGGGTGCGGTGAAAGGCAGGTTTGAATCGGTGACAAATGCGCCGGTTGTGGCTATAGTAGGACGGCCCAATGTGGGAAAATCTACGCTGTTCAACAGGATCATAGGGGCGAGGGTAGCCATCGTGGAGAAGACGCCCGGCGTGACCAGGGATAGGATATATGAATGGGCGGAATGGAGAGGTAGGCGCTTCTTGCTCGTGGACACCGGCGGGATCGATGTGATCTCGGGGAAGGCCAGGGCCGGGGCGGGGTCCCGAGCCGAAGATGAACTGGAGATCATGCAGCAGACGCGGCGCCAGGCGGAGATCGCCATAGCCGAATCGGACATCATTTTGTTCGTCGTCGATGCCAGGGATGGCGTGACACCGGCTGATCATGATATTGCCGGCATCCTCCGTCGCTCGGGCAAGCCGGTGCTCCTCGTCGCCAACAAACTCGAGGGGAAAATCGGGGGGCATGAGGCCGGGCACATGGACCTTTATGAGCTGGGTCTCGGTGATGCCTTTCCAATTTCGGCCGTGCATGGCGAGGGCGTAGGTGATCTCCTCGATGCCGTTATAGAGAGTATGGGGCAGCTGCCAGGCGCCGGCGCGGCTGAAGGAGAGACCGGAGAAGCTGAGACAACCGGATTCGTCATAAAGATCGCCGTGATCGGGCGCCCCAACGTCGGGAAATCCTCCCTCGTCAACAAGATCCTTGGAGAGGAACGCTTCATAGTAAGCGATGTGCCCGGGACGACCAGGGATGCTATAGATACACTATTTCGCCATGGCGACCAGGAGTTCAGGATTATCGATACAGCGGGGATCAGGCGTAAATCCAGGATCAGGGATCAACTCGAGAGATACTCTGTTCTGAGGGCGCTGCGTGCAATAGATAGATGTGATGTCGCCGTCCTCGTGCTGGACGCCCTCGAGGGCCCGACCGAGCAGGAGACGAAGATAGGGGGCTATATTCACGAGGCGGGGCGAGGCTGTATAATTGCGGTCAACAAGTGGGACCTGGTCAAGGACCGGGAAAACGTCATGACTCAGCTCGAGAGGGATATACGGGATACCCTCGGGTTTCTGGACTATGCTCCGATTGTTTTCATATCAGCTGTTACAGGGAAGAGAGTGGAGACTCTTCTCCAGATGATAAAGGACGTCTTCGCCAGGTGGAGCTCCAGGATACCGACATCAACCCTGAACCAGGTGATCCAGGAGGCGGTAGTGCGGGTCGAGCCCCCTTCACATAAGGGGAGGGAGTTGAAGGTGTACTATGGAACGCAGGTCAGGTCCAGGCCGCCCGCGTTTGCGATCTATGTGAACGATCCTGATCTAATGCACTTCTCTTATGAGCGGTATCTCGAGAATACGTTACGGGAGGCTTTCGGCTTTGAGGGCACGAGGATAGAGCTGTGGATGCGCAGGAAGACCTGACAGGTGGCGGCGTGTAGCGGGTGGCGGAGGAGCTCTAGGAAGATGTGAGATGGGATAGGGGGCAGGGGAAGCGTGGGGACGGTCAATGCTGGTGCAGGGGTAATTGTTTTATCTCTAATTGTGAGCTACCTTATCGGGGCGATCCCCTTCGGTTATGTGGTCGGGAGGTTGCACCGGGGGATTGATGTGAGAAAGCACGGGAGCGGTAATATCGGCGCAACTAATGTCCTGCGCGTCATGGGACCTCTCCCCGCCTTTCTGGTCCTCCTGGGCGACTTCGCGAAGGGCGCCATTGCTACGCTCTGGGGGTTTAAGGTGGGCGGGCCCCCCATGGCGGCTGTATGTGGCGTCGCGGCGGTGCTGGGTGGGCATTGGTCGGTCTTTTTGAGGTTTGGCGGCGGGAAGGGTATAGCCGTAAGCACGGGAGCGGCAACCGTGTTGATGCCCAGGGCGGTCCTCATCCTAGCGGCAATCTGGGCCATCATAGTGGCCCTCACGCGGTATGTTTCCCTCGGGTCCGTCACCATCGCGGTCCTTTTCCCATTTATCGCGTGGGGCCTGGGCGGGCCTCGAGAGTATCTCCCCGCAAGCATTTTAATCGCCCTTCTTGTAATTTATAAACACAGGTCGAACATCAGGAGGTTGATTGCCGGAAAAGAATACAAGCTAGGTCAAAAGGTGGATTCGGCCCCCAGCAGGAATACCAGTGGGAATAACAGTGGGAGGGAGAAGAAGTGAAGGCAAACCTAGTAGTGCTGGGATTGAGCCTGGGCATATCAATACTTGTTGCGATTTGGGCTTACCGGGATGCCAGGACGCGCGATTCCAACCCGTTTTTATGGAGCGCGGGAGCTATTATTGGCGGTTTGATGATGCCGATCCTAGGCGCGCTTCTGGTGCCGGCGCTCTATATAATCTTCAGGCCTAAGGGCCATCTCAATACATGCCCGCATTGCAGCAGGAAATACATCAATTATCTGGCGTTTTGTCCTCATTGCGGCAAGCCGGTGAAGAAAGAATGTCTGAGATGTCACGAGAATATGGAACTCGATGCGACAGAATGCCCGCATTGTCGGATGAAGGCGTAATCAAACCGTGTCGCCACCCCGGGATGGAGGTACCCGCCTAAAAATGAAGATGGAGGAAGGATTTACTCACCGAGTGTCGAAAAGCTAATTGTGCCATTTTAAGCTTCTTACGGGGGGAGCGGGGGTGCTCGATAAGCGCGGGAGGATAGAGAACCTCATCGAACAGCTTACTGCCTTGGAGAAAGACCTCGAAACCCTCGATGAGAGAATACGCGACAAGGCGAGCGGCCAGATGGTCCGCGCGCGAGAGGAGATAATCGATCTTCTCCTACTGGCGCTGAAAGAGGGCGATGTTACGGCGCGCCGCGGGGCTGCATATGGGCTCGGCAAGCTCCGGGACCGGAGAGCTATCCCGGCACTGGTATATGCATTGAATGACGAGGACGATTCGGTTCGCGGCTGGGCGGCGGAAGCCCTGGGGCTCCTGGGGGATAAGGGCGCGATAGCCCCCCTGATTCAGGCGTTAAAGGATCCGAATCCCTATGTTGGCTACAGCGTATCGACCTCCCTGAAGCGCATAATCGATCAGGGTGATATTGCGCCTCTCGTCGAAGCGTTGAAAAATCCTGAGCGAAACATACGCCGGAGGGTGGCGAAGCTTCTTGGGGAGCTGCGAGATGGTAGGGCTGTCCCGGCCTTGATGTCCTTGGTGGGGGATGAGGACAGAGGGGTCCGGTATGAGGCGGTCGAGGCGCTCAGGAGGATCGGCGACCACAGGGCCGTCGATTCCTTGATCATGGCCCTTGGTGACGAGTGCCGGGATATTCGCTACAGTGCTATCCAGGCCCTGCGTGGCTTTGGGAACAGGAGGGCCGTTGAGCCCCTCGTCCGGTTATGTTTCGAGGACGAAGAGTTGCGTTTCCACGCACTCCATGCATTGAGGGCAATATGCGGCGACGATGCCGTGCGCCCTGTCGTCAGCGCCCTCGAGGAGGTCCGGAATCTTGTAGGCATCACGGCTGCCCGTGTCCTGGCCCAGGGGGAGCTTCACAGGGCGAGCGGGTGAGACAGGAGGACCAGAAAAGAGCTCGTCATTGTCCCGTTATCCTGTAGTCTCTCTTGCGAAAGATGCGCCGAAAGGCGTCTTTTTTCGCACATGCGACAATGTAAAATAATAAAACAAGGGGATGCTGGATGGTCTGGGCGTATCTTATGCATAATTATCATTGTGGGAGTATCGCAGCCCCCGGGCTTTGCCCCATACTGTTAGGGGCGGGTTATTTCTTGGGGGTAAAAGGGGAAGTTGAGCTGTTATGCCTACGGAGATAACGCAGGCGGAAATCATATGGCGGCTTGCCCTTGCCTGCCTTCTTGGTGGGCTTATAGGACTTGAACGCGAAAGCCACAGGAGGCCGGCCGGGTTTAGAACCCACATCCTGGTCTCGGTGGGCTCCTGCCTTGTGATGATTCTCTCCATTCATGGCTTCGGCGAGTTTGAAACCGCAACGCGCGACCCTGCGCGGCTTGCGGCCCAGGTGGTGAGCGGCATAGGCTTCCTCGGCGCGGGCACAATCTTCAGGGAGGGTCTGACAGTAAAGGGCCTGACCACCGCGGCGAGCCTCTGGGTTGTAGCAGGCATAGGGCTCGCGGTCGGCAGCGGGGCATATCTAGCCGCGACGGTCACCACTGCGATGGTCGTCGTTGTCCTGATAGCTCTGGACAGGGTTGAGAAGTCTCTCATCTACACAAAGCAAAACACGCTTTTTGTCGCTGCGTCCGACAAGCCCGGCCAGCTCGGGGCGATCGCGACGGCGCTCGGGCGCTTCGGAGTGGGCATTAAAGGCGTTGATATGGAATTTGTGGAGCAGGACGATGAGGCTCGCATCCACCTGTCCCTGGAATTACCCGCGAATGTGCCGCGGGAGAAGCTCATCGAGGAGATATCGCACCTCCCCGGCGTCCACGAGGTAAAATACGGCCACTGACAGGTGAGTGAGTTAATGACGGTGCTTGTTACAAATGACGATGGGATATACTCTGATGGACTCCGTGCAGTTGTTAGAGCTTTAAAGGAAATCTCGAGGGTTATAGTATGCGCTCCTGACAGGGAGAGAAGCGCCACAGGGCACGCCATAACGGTATTCCGTCCTCTGCGTGTCGAGAGTGTTATCTTATCGGACCTAGATGTCGAGGCGTGGATGGTGGATGGTACACCATCCGACTGCGTTAAGCTCGCGTGTGAGGTCCTGCTGGCGGAACCGCCTAATGTAGTAGTATCGGGGATCAACCGGGGTCCGAATCTTGGCATGGACGTATTATACTCCGGAACGGTATCCGCTGCCATCGAGGGGGCCATTATGGGGATACCCTCCATGGCCGTCTCCGTCGCTGCCTTTGAGGATTGTAATTATTCGGGGGCTTCAGCGTTCGCCACGCGAATGGTCAAAAAGGTGGTGGACGGTATCCTCCCGGCTAATACCCTCCTTAATATCAATGTCCCCTCCATGGAGGACTCGGAGATCGCAGGTGTTGCAGTAACGAAACTCGGGACCCGGAAGTACAAGGATGTTTTTGATAAACGAATAGACCCACGGGGGCGCACATATTACTGGCTTGCCGGCGAGATGGTTGAATGCGACAAATGCGATGATGTTGACGCAGTCGCAATCAAGAATAATATGATCTCGGTAACACCGATCCATTTCGACCTCACCCGGTATGAACTCCTGGATGAGTTGCGGAAGCTCGATCTCAAATAGGCGATAACTCTGCCATACAGCACACTAACAAGACTGGCACCTGGCGCATATCATATCTATGCGCAGTAAGTGTGGCATATCCCTGTTTGCGCAGCATGTCTCCTCGAATTACCTGTGCGAACCAACAACAGGGCAAGCTTGGAGGGTGCCGTCGTGGAGGGGCATTACCCGGTTTTCTCACTTCTTTTAATTGCAACCTTCATCTCGTTTGTGTGCATCCTGGAGATCGGGGTCGGGCTTTTTTTCGAGATGGTGGACGGGGTGTCAGATAAGCTCAGGAGAGTATGGGCGAGAATGATCCTCATCACAAGCTATATATATGCTTTATCGATCTTTCTCATAGCCCTATATATGCTGGTGGAGTTCATAATAAAGCACGCTACTTGATATACTGCTACTTAAATATTAACTTAAATATTAAATGTAATTAGTGTATTAGGGTGATCCTAAAAGGGGCCAGGCGTTAAAAGGTCTTTAGCTTTGATTCGAGAATAGCGCTGGCAAATATGTGGATTTTCATACAACATATAGTAAAGCTGGGGGATAACAGTTTGAGTAAGAGGGTTGCTGTTATCATGGGCGGGCGTTCGAGCGAGCGGGAAATCTCGCTCAAGACAGGGACACAGGTGGCAAAGGCCCTGGAGATAAAGGGGCATGAGGTGTTAATGTTTGATCTAGACGAACACCTCGTGACGAATCTACAGAATAGCAAACCGGATGTAGTATTTATCGCCCTTCATGGGCGCTACGGTGAGGATGGGTGCATCCAGGGGATGCTCGAGATACTCGGGATCCCGTATGTTGGATCCGGCGTCTTGGCAAGCGCACTAGCTATGGATAAGGAGATGTCCAAGAAGATATTTCGCCTTGAGGGTATACCAACGCCCGCAAGTTATTGTATTCAAAAGCAGGGCTACGAGGTGTTAAAGGAGAATTCAAAGGTTAACGATATTGTGACCACCCTGGAGAAGAAGTTCAAGTATCCCATGGTGGTTAAGCCAAACAGCCAAGGTTCAACCATCGGTTTGAGCGTCGTGAACGAAAGAGGGGAGTTTCTTGCTGCGCTCGAGAGCGCCTTTGAATATGATTCAAGGGTTCTCGTCGAGGAGTATATCAAGGGAACGGAGATAACCGTGGGCATAATTGGGAATGAGAATCCTAGGATCCTGCCTGTGATCGAAATAGTCCCGCTCACGGGCTTCTATGATTACAGGACCAAGTACACCCAGGGATTGAGCGAGCACATTATCCCCGCGAGGATAGGTGAAATGGCAACCAGGAGAGCGAAGGACCTGGCCCTTCGCGCCCACTGTGCTTTTGGCTGCAGGGGGATGTCGCGGGTTGATATGATAATAAGCTCCGAGGATACGCCGAATGAAATATATGTGCTGGAGGTTAATACGATACCAGGCATGACTGAGACGAGCCTGGTGCCTGATGCCGCTCGAGCGGCGGGCATAGACTTCCCCGAGCTTGTCGACATGCTGGTTGGTTTTACACTCGAAGATGATTCGAGGGTTCCCGATAGGACAACCTGAACCATAATAAAAAAGCCATGATAAAGAAACAGGACAGGCTAGAATGCTGGCCTGACCTGCCAGATATTTAGCTCCCTGATGCCGAATTTTAATGCTTCCTCATGGGTGGACATAAAGATATCTATCCGGTGACCCTTTATAGCCGATCCTGTATCTTCGGCCCGGTATATTCCCATTCCCTCTATATATACCCATGTTCCAAGCGGTATCACATCCGGGTCAACCGCAATCGTATGATCGACCCTGGCAAGATGCCCTGCTGCTGTTACTCCAAAGGCGGGGTGTTCCTCGCCTTTCCCAGTGCATCTTGGACAAGCGTCATATGCCGTGGCTGTAACGCGGACCGGGCTTGCCGCTGGATCCGCCGGAGCCATGGAGGCCGCAATCGCGGCATGTGCCAGGTTTCAACTTAAAAGGATCACAGGTAATGTACCCAGGGCTACTCCCGCAGTAGTCACAACTATCACGGCTCTAAGCGTTCTTGTGAGCCTGTGATGATATCTCATATCGCCTGGCCTCCTGGTATTAAAGGATAGTGGTATTAAACAATATTGAGGCTGGGTAGGCCTCTAGAGTCGTAATTTAGGTTGCCCAATATAGGGCAGGGTTTAATCATTAAAAACATGAGAAACCTGGATGATAGTGGGGGTGGCTGAATGTTCAGGTTTGACGTGCAGCTGCAGGAAATATCTCAAAATTTAAAAACAATTATTGATAACATCAGCGAGGGAATACATGTAATCGATGGCGACGGGCGGCTAGTTTTTATAAATGACGTGGCTCGAGGCTTATTTCACACGGAGAACTCCGACATGGCCGGCAAACATATAACGGAGGTATTCGCGGGAAGCCCATCAAGGAGTGAGGCGCTTCTGGAGGCGATGAGGACCGGCCGGGTCGTGGTCGAGAGGGAGGAGACATTCACCAGGGATGATGGGGGCATCCTGACCGTCGCATCCATAAATGTCCCGGTCAAACTGGGGAGCCGGATTATCGGCGCGGTCAAAATATCTCGCGATGACGCGGTTGTAGCGGAGCTGACGCGGAGGATTGTCGATCTCCAGACAAGGCTTTATGAATATAGAGCGGCGGGGACATCGAGAGGTGCGGAAGCAGTGGAGGCATCAGCAGGGGCAAATGAAAATGAGACCAGGATGAAATGGGAGTCTCCCTCGGCGTCGTCTCCGGCCGGTGTTGAGGAGATTGTAGGGGTGAGCGAGCCGATAATCCGGCTGAAGCATATCCTGCAGGAGATCGCAGGGGTTGATGAACCCGTGCTGCTTTATGGAGAGCCAGGGGTCGGGCAGGAGCTTGTTGCAAAAGTTATACATGTGCAAAGCAATCAAACCAGGCGTCGCGGCCCGTTTATCTGCCAGAGTATAAGGGCTATTCCTGGTAGCATGGTCGAGGCGCTTCTTTTTGGCGCATCATCCTCACCGGGGACAGTAGAAACAGGTCGGGATGGAGCAGGGGGAGGAGAAGGAGGGCAAGGATGGCGGAGTATAATCGGCCTGGCGGATGGCGGCACGCTTTTTCTCAGGGATATAGACGCCATGCCCGGTGAGCTCCTGGCCAGGCTTATCACGGTTGCCCGGGAAGGGCGGGTTTTCAGGGCCGGAAGTGCAGGGCCGGAAAGAGTTGATATTAGATTCATATTTGGGATTTCTACAACGGGGGAATCTCTACCCCCGGCCCTGGCCGGCGTGGCTGGCACCATTTCCGTTTTCATCCCACCCCTAAGGGACAGGAAAGAGGATATTCCCAACCTGGTGGCGCATTTTATCTCAGAATTCAATAATAGGTTCGGGAAGCATTGCATGGGTATATCCGGTGCAGTAAGTGCTGTTCTTCAGGATTATGACTGGCCGGGAAACGTAAGGGAGCTCAAATGCGCAATCGAGCAAGCCATGATCCTGCTCGAGGATGATTGGATAAGACTTGAGCACCTCCCGCCCAATTTGCAGCATGTTGCCAGGGAGCTCGGACCCAGGTTGTCAGAGAGTGAGCGTCCCCTGGCCCTGGAGACCGGGCTATTAGCCCTGAGCAAATCCGGGCTGCCAGTCTCAAACAAACCTGAGGTCTCAACAAATAAACCTACAGGCTCAAATAGACTAGCCCGCCCCCTCAGGCACGCTCTTGAAAACCTCGAGATTGAGATGGTGAACGAGGCGATGAAAAGGGCTGGCGGTAATATTTCCAGGGCGGCCAGACTCCTTGGCATTCCCCGCCAGACCCTCCAGTACAGGTTGAAGAAATACAACACTATATCTTGAATCTCGAGACCAGGCTCTGCAGGGCTCGAGCCATCTTGGCGAGAGAATCCGCGGAGGCTGACATCTCCTGGATGGTTGTGTGGATACTTCTGTTTCTATCGTTTTGGTTGCATTTGTTTTGCCACCGGGCCTTCCAGCAGCACATCAGGCCTTATAGGCTTCTTCCCCTATCACACTTAGAAACCGGGGCACATACTATGTAGTGCGGTAATGCGAGGGGGCAGGGTATATGAAATCTGTCTCCTCGAACCAGCGACCAGATGCGGGTCAGTCCCCACCACGGGCGGGCCGTGAGCCGATCAGCTGCTGGCTCAACCGCCTGGGGGGCGACGGCTTGCAGGGAGGTGAAATCATATGCCAGATACGAGTGAGGTCAAGGCCTTAGCGAGCAGCCCTGGTGGATGGTGGATCTGGGTAATCATCCTGGCGGTCTTTACTATAGCAGTCCTCAGCATTTGGGTCTTCTAATCCAGGCTTTGTAGCCGAGATCATCCAGGATAACCGCCAACTCCGGTTGACAGAGTAGAGAAAACGCTGAAGGCAGGGTATGGTAGATTCCTACCTTACCCTGCTTTTTACATGCCCTTGAAAATGATGAAGTGAAACACAGGAAAAACCCCTGGCGTGGTGCCTGCCGGGATAGTTTATCCAGCTTCCGGCTCTATCCGGCAGCATTCCCAGGGGCTATGAAGAATTAAGAGGGTTATGAATAATAAAAAATGGCAGGGGAGACAGGACTTGAACCCGCAACCTACGGTTTTGGAGACCGCCGCTCTGCCAGTTGAGCTACTCCCCTGCGCAATCTCTGGTGTATTTTCGAACATATATTTTTGAATACGATTTTATGATATCTAATATCTCGGGATTTGTCAAGAGCAATGCGCGAGCGCCAGGTCCACGTCAAAGTAATTCTTCTTAGGCACCCTGGGGTTTGGCGGCCTGGCCATGGAGGCGGGTGATCCGCCTAATGAGAGCTTGTGTGGATGCGGGATTGTGAGAAATGGGGACTGGCGGCGA